>DBCN01000105.1:0-5317 GCA_002293065.1 Opitutia bacterium UBA957 | reverse complement strand
TCGTCGCTGGTCACGGCGTTGAGGAGGCGGTAGTACTCGGCCCGGTTGGCCAGGATGTAGCGGCTGAGGTAGAGGATGGGCTGTTCGAGCAGGCCGGCCTCGACGAGGTAGAGGCTGTTGAGGATACGTCCGGTGCGGCCGTTGCCGTCCGTGAAGGGATGGATTGCCTCGAACTGATAATGCGAAACCGCCATACGGATGAGCGGATCGGCGCCTGCGGGCGCGTGCAGGTAGGCCTCCCAGTTGGCCAGCAGGCGGCGGATGACCGCCTCGCCGACGGGCGGGGTGTACATCACCCGGCTGCGGCTGGCCAGGATCGTGCCCGGCAGCCGCCGGATAGTCATGGGATGCCCCTTGATCCGAGAACAGAGCTGCTGGGCCAGGCGGGAGCAGACCGGTAGCTTGGCCAGCCCATGGAAGCCCTCCAGCAGGGCCTCGGCGTGGCGGCTGGCCTCCCGCACCTCGGGCGGTGCCGCCTCGTCGGGCAGGTCCGCGCTGCGGAAGAGCGCGTCGTCGGTCGTCACGATGTTCTCGATCTCCGAGGAACAGCGGGCCTCCATCAGGGGTAGGGTCCGGACCAGGATGCCCGGGTTGGGTAGCTTGGCCGCCAGACGGTCCAGTTCGGCCACGGCCGCCCGGGCCGCCAAGGCCGCCTTGAGCACCGCGGGGGTTTCGAGGAAGGCCGCAGGCGGCAGGTCAGGCAGCTCGTTGTACGGCTCCTCCGGCTTCCAGCCTCTGGCGGGTTTCTTGGCCATGCCCCATCCCATCCCGGCCCCATCGACATGTCAAAGCCGATATGTCGATTTAGAAGACTAAAATCGACATATTGAACTGGATACGTCTACGGCGGCCTGAAAGGGCTCTCCAGAAGGGTAGGTCGGAGTTTGAACTCTCATGCTTATCGATCAATCCCGGGCACAGCCGTTGTTGAAATTCGCCAGCTGACCATAACGCTCGCCAATCTCGAACTGCGCGCTGCAGGACCAGAAGCGGAATGACCCCAAGTCCAACATGACGTGACTACCCCACTGGACCAAAAACGGAATTATCCCATACCTGTCTGACCTCCCCAAGGCTTAGTGTTTTTTGGAGGGGTGGTGCTCACCCATGGTCTTGGTGCCTAGGCTTACGGTTGGCGCGGCGGATACGCCACTTGATGGCATGTCATGCCCGCTTCCTTTGAAAAAGCCGTGGCCACCTCACGTGTGATGCGGCCGGATAGATAGCAGACTTGCCCGTTCGAGGCGTGATTGAAGTTGACCAGACCCAGCGTCTCGGGCCCAGCCCTGTAGACCGCGACATCATCGTAGAAGCTGTCACGGAGGTTTCCCTTGCCGGCGCCCTTCAACTTGGAGATCGCAACCAGTCTAAGCACGGTCGCGTCGTCATAGATGACCTCGAACGCCCTGGCCTTCGGCCACTCTTTCCTGTTCCAGAAGTAGCATCTGGTGTTGAGTCCGACTTCCTGCGGCGGATCCGGTTCGCGGGCTCCCATGGCTAGGAGCGCGGACTCCGCCGCCTCGGATATGTCATAGCACCCGAAGACGAGCCTGTCTCCAGGCGCGCAAATCAGGCGCAATGCCCTCAGGAGATCGGCTGGGACATGGTTGCCCTCGAGCTCCCATGCATGGTCCGTGTTCAGGTGAAGGTTCATCTTGGCGACATGCTTTCTATGCCGCGGCGCGTGGCCCCCCGCAAGCGCGGGCTCGGGGGCGGGGGAGGGGGTTACCAAAATTAGGTCTATCTTAAAATGGTCTTTACCAAATTAAGATAGATTGGAGCAGTCACGGCTAGGTAGTCCAGAACTTCGGGGTCTCCCCCTGATAGAACAACCATAGGCCCCCGACCTTGAACGAGCCGCACGGCCAACGCACTCTGACGCCGTGCGTTGGTTCGTTTCGATCATCTTAGCGCTGAGCTTACTCGGCACCCGCGAGCTGCTCGGCGACCAGGAGATTGGCTGAGGCTCCGCCTCCGTCGCCACGGGATATGATTTGTCGGGGTTGAGGGCGACCCCCTTGACGGCGGGCTGCGTTTGGGCACATGGAGCCCATGCCCAAGAAGATGAACTACCCGAAGACGGTACCGGCGGCGGTGGAGTATTGCCTGAAGACCTTGAACGTCGGGACACTCAAGGAAATCGCGCTATTGGAGGATGACGCCGATACGCACTTTGGTTTGGGGATGTGGATTCGCAACAACCTTGGTCTTTGGCGTGGCAACCGTGAGTTGGTCGAGGCGATGGGTTGGTGTCACCCCGACGATGCTTCGGGTCCGATTGTCACGGCTTTGATTCAGCACCTCCGGGAGCATCCGGATTGGCAGGCCCGTCGACGCGCCCTGCGGGCGAAGCCGACGCCGCCCACCAAAGACGCTCAATAAACTCATCGCAAGGCGGTAGACTTGCCACGCCCGCATCGTCGGCCTCTACTGGCGAGATGAAGCCATGGCTATTGCTCCTCTGGGTCGTCGGGTTGGCTGCCGCCGAACCGGCCTGCCCGTTGCCGGGTTATCGTTTCGTCTGGGGCGATGAGTTCGATGCCGCGAAGTTGGATACCGCGAAGTGGAGTTACCGGACCGGCCCGCGGCTCTGGAGCGAGCAGCGGGCGGAGAACGTGTCGTTGGTCGATGGCCGCTTGCGCCTCACGGGGCTCAAGGAGACCGCGGGTAACCTGAAGTACACCGCTGGCGGGGTCATCAGTAAGCGGCTCTTTCGGTACGGTTATTACGAAGCCAGTTTCAAGGTGCCGCCGGGCGCCGGTTGGCATACCTCGTTCTGGGTCCTGCGCAATGGCGGCAAGAGCGATGAGCCCCGCGTGGAGATCGACATCTGCGAGAACGATTCGGTCAAGCTGACCGACTACGGGATCAACCACCATCAATGGACGCCGCTCCCGCATGTCGCCATGGGCGGTAAGCATATCAAGACACCGGACCTCTCCACGGCCTTCCACGTGTGGGGCTGCGAGTTCACCGCTACCGAATTGAAGCACTATTTCGACGGGAAACTCGTCCACACCTTCGACGCCACCAAGCTCAAGCACGGCGACGGTAATGTCTGGTTGACGACGATCGCGGCCGGCCTGGGTGGCACAAAGTCCGTCGATGACAAGAAACTACCCGCTTTCGCTGAGTTCGATTACGTGCGCGTGTTCGTCCCGGTCGTGGCCTCGGCCAGCGAGGCCAAGCCGGCCCCCGAGACCGCCGCGAAGAAATAGGTCGGATCGGGTAGGCTGGTCCGCTGAGGCGGGAAGGGGGGTTGCTTCCGCGTACGCGCCGTGCACACTGTCGGGATGTCCCCTGGCGAGCCCTTGCAAGTGACCCCGCGCCCGGCGGTGGGGCTGGTCCGTCTGCTGGTGGGTGAAGTGAAGATCGTGGGCAGTCTGCCCGCTGGCGCGGTGTTGCTGAGTGCGAACCATCCGAGCTATCGTGATGTTTTTCTCTTTGGACTGGTCTGCCCCAAGGCCCGCCTCTTGGTCGACCCGCAGGTGTTTACCTTCCCGTTTTTGAAACGTTGGGCGATTCGCTGGGGCTTCGTCCAGGTCGCGATACCCACGGCCGTTGGGCTCTTGCAAGCGGGGGAAACCGTGGCGATTTGTCCGACCGGACTGGTCGAGGCCCTCGGTGAGGACCTCTTGCCTTACAAGACTGGCGCCGTCCGCATGGCCGCACAGGCGGGCGTTCCGCTGGTCCCGATGCGGATCCGGTACGGCAACTATCCAGGCGCTTGGGTGAAGCGTTTCTCGATTACCACGCAGAACATCCTGCTCTTCCTCCTGTGGCCTTTTTACCGTCGGGGAGCCACGATCACCCTCGGTGAACCCTTTCGGCCGACCGGGGTCGATGTGCGCGCCGACACGGCGGAACTCCGGCGGCGGATGCTGGCGCTGTAGGCCACCGCTATTTGACCGACAAGTGTCCTAAGTTTTTCGGGCTTAGGGTGAAACCTGCTGGAACAATCCTCCTTTGGGTTTAGTCCTGTATATTACCCATGAGTCCTACCCCAACACCCCGTTGGCTGGCGTACGGTTCGGTCCTGCTCTGCGCGCTCGGTGCGTGGGCGCAGACCACACCGCCCGCCAAGCCCGTCCCCGTCCTCCCGCCCGAGCCGCCGCAAGAGGTCGTCACGAAGGTCATCAACCTCCTCGACCATGTGCGCGACGGGAAGATGGATTACCACATCAACCCGAAGGCCGATATCCATGGCGACCCCAAGGAGGTCTATAAACTTCAGCCCGATGGCGCGCTGCGCGTCAGCGGCGAAGGCTACGGCAGCATGGTCACGAAAGGCGCCTACAAGGATTATCACCTCGTCTGTGAATTCAAGTGGGGTGAGAAGACCTGGGGTAATCGGACGAAGCGCTCCCGCGACAACGGCATTCTGGTGCACTGCTTCGGGCCCATCGGTGCGCAAGGCGGCGCTTGGATGGCCAGCATCGAAGCGCAGATCATCGAAGGCGGCGTCGGTGATATCCTCGTGCTCAGCGCCAAGACGCCGGACGGCATTCCCTTGCCCGTTTCGATCAGCGCCGAACTGGGACGCGACCGCGATAAGGAAGCCATTTGGACCCCGGGTGCACCTCGCGTAACCATGACGGGCGGCCGCCTCAATTGGCAGCACCGCGACGTCGATTGGAAGGACAATTTAGGTTATCGCGGACGGAAAGATGTCGAATCGCCCTTTGGCGAGTGGACGCGCTTCGAGGTCATCGCGAAGGGCGATACCTTGGAGTATTTCACCAACGGTGTCCTCGTGAACCGCGCCTTCGAGTGCAAGCCCAGCGGGGGCCGCATCCTGCTGCAGACCGAAGCCGCCGAAATGTTCGTGCGTCGTTACGAGCTGCATCCCCTTGGTGCTTTCACCGAAAAGTGGACCCCGCCGCCGGCCCCTCCGCAGAAGACCACCGCGACCCCCGCCGCCGAACCGGTGCGCGCGAAAGGCGTCCCGGCCTATGTGGCTCGTCCGGTCGAGATGACCTTGACGAAAGGGCAGGGCGCTGGGGTGGCTCCGGCCGCCAAGCTTCCCGCAGGCTTTGAGCTCATCAACGCGGTCCCCGCCGGGATGGTCGCCCATCCCACGCTGGGTTGCGTCGATGCGCAGGGCCGACTGTTTGTGGGCGACTCGCCGGGCGTGGCATGGGGTGTCGGTCAGCACGAGAAAGAACAGGCGGGCCGCATTGTCATGTTGGAAGACCGCGATGGCGATGGTGTCTTCGACCGCAGCACGGTCTTTGCCGATCGTCTGACGGTCCCGAAAGGTGCCTGCTGGGCCAACGGTGCCCTCTATGTCGCTTCGCCTCCCGGCATCTGGAAGTTC
>DBCN01000095.1:8493-20832 GCA_002293065.1 Opitutia bacterium UBA957 | reverse complement strand
GCGGGCAGCGGCGTCGACCTGAGCTTGGATTTCCATAAGCAAGGGCCGTTCGCCAACCTCATCACCAACGTGACCTCGGCGAACGGCGCCAACTTCTTCGCGTGCGGCGGCGGCGCGGACCTTGGGCTGCATGCGGGCGCCTGGAACATCTTCTGGAATTTGAAGGGACGGAAAGGCATCGATGCGCCCTCGCCCGAGTTTTGTCCCGCCCAGACCACCTTTGTCGGTGTCGACATCAAGTTTCCACGCGGGTCTCCGCTGAAGCCGCAATTCCTGAAGGCCGGTGAACCGGTCGACCTTTGGTTGGCCGCGCGCGCCAAGCCCTCGGCACGCTGATGCGCATCTCGGTCGTCATTCCCGCCTTCAATGAGGAGCGGCTGTTGCCGCAAACGTTGACCGCGGTGGCGCTCGCCGTGCAGGCCTTCCGGGCGCGGGGTTGGGCGCACGAAGTCGTGGTTTGCGACAACAATTCCACCGACCGCACGGCGGAGCTGGCGCGCGCCGCCGGCGCGACGGTCGTCTTTGAGCCCATCAACCAGATCGGCCGGGCCCGCGACGCCGGCGCGCGCGTCGCCACGGGCGAGTGGCTCATCTTCATCGATGCCGACTCTTGGCCGTCGACCGAACTCTTCGCGGACATCGCCGACCGCATCGCCTCGGGGCGGTATCTCGGTGGCGGCAGCACGGTGGTGCTCGAGGCGGGTACGCCGTTCTTCGCCCGGTTCTTCTGTGGCTGTTGGAACACGGTGAGTCGCCTGGCCCGCTGGGCGGCCGGCTCGTGCGTTTGGGTCGAGGCCACGGCCTTTCGCGAGGCGGGTGGCTTCGGGACGGAATTCTATGCGGGCGAAGAAGTATTCCTGAGCCGTCGCCTGCACCGGGTCGCCCGGGCGCGGCGCCTCAAGTTCCGCGTGCTGGCGGCCCATCCCCTGGCCACCTCCTCCCGCAAGCTGAAGCTATACACCTTCACGGAATCCATCCGCTTCTTCGGTCGCATGTTCTTCAGCGCCGGGCGCGCGGCCAAGGATCCCAAGGCCTGCCACCTTTGGTACGACGGACGGCGCTGAGGGTCAGAGCCGTCCGTGTTTCCAGGCGGGAATCGGGAAAGCCGTCACCCGGTCGGAAGCGACTTCCACCGGATCGCGCGGCCGCAGGGCCTTGGCTTGGGCGGCGGTCACGATCGGGTAATGTCGGGCGGCCGTGATGAGGTCGGCGATTTCCCAGCACTGGTCCAGGTTGTTCACCCATTTTTCAGCGGGGAGTTTGCTGAGGTCGAACGGCCGCGAATAGCTACGGAGCGACTTACGCGGCCCTTTCGCGTACTCGTGGAAGTAGGACATCACGAGTTCCCGGACGCTGCGATAGATCGGGTCGCGCCACCGCAGGCAGACGTAGTTCGTCTTGGATATCGCCCCCCAGCGGCCGTTCACCTTGAACGGGGCGATGACGTGGTCCATGTCTTGGTGCGCCGAGAGGTCGATCAGCAGCGGCGGGTGCCCTTGGAGCCAGAGGGCGAAGGCGGCGATCATGGCGCCTTCGATGCAGTGCGCGCAATGCGCGGCGAGGGCGGCCTGCACCGAGCGGGCGGTATCGCCTTCGGGTTCGAAGTTCTGCGGGAGCTTCGCCAAGAAGTCCTGGATCTTCCGCGGAGTCGTCAGGCCCGCGAGCTGCTTGGCCTGCCGGAGCGGGAGGCCGCGGCGTTGGGCTAAGCGAATGCGGGCAGGGGAGGGCATGTCGACGCCTGCATCCTAAGCGCGCCGCGCCGCGCCCTCAAGGCGTATCCCCGGGCGGGGTCTTTCGGATTGGCAGCGGACCGTGGGTGCCTATCAACAGGGCAACTTCATGCCACTCTTCGACTTCCATTGCTCCGCTTGCGGGAAAGATTTCGAGCTACTCGTCCGGTCCACCAAGGAAAAGCCCGCCTGCACCCATTGCGCCTCGGAGCAGGTCGAGAAGCAGCTCGCCTTGGTGGCGGTCAAAGGGTTGAAGTCCGACCACGTCCATACCGGCTCCTGTGGGTGCGGGAAGGCTCCGGGCTCCTGCGGCGCCAACTAAGATGGACTTCTCCCCCGAGCACCTCCGCTGGTCCCTCCTCCAGCTTATCCTCTTAGTTGTCTCAATCGGCATACACGAGTTCGGCCATGCCTGGGTCGCCGACCTTCGAGGGGACCCCTTACCCCGCCTGCAAGGCCGGGTGACCTTAAACCCCTTGGCCCATGCCGACCCCATCGGAACCCTGCTCATCCCAGGGATCATGATCTTCTTCAGCCCTGGCTTCGGCCTGATCGGCTGGGGTAAGCCCGTGCAGATTTCCCTGCCCAATCCCGCCACCCGCCGGATGGATGATATCCTCATTACCTTGGCCGGTCCGGCGATGAACTTGGTCTTGTGCCTCGTTTTTGTCCTCGTGGGGCTGGCCCTTGGGGTGTCATTCGATGGCAACCTTGGCCGGTTCCTCGCCTCGGGGATGCTGATGAACATCGGGCTCTTTTGCTTTAACCTTATTCCGATTCCCCCGCTGGACGGGTCCCGTATTTTCTACCGTCTGGGCCTCTACTCTTTGGAGCTCTTCACCACGCTCAGCCAATACGGCTTCATTATCCTCATCATCTTAATTAACCTCCCTGGCTTCTCGGGAGTCCTTAGGTACCTTCAGTTGCTGATCCTATCCCCTTTCCTTTGGGTATGGCCAGGTAGGTGACCCACAGGAATTCTGGAATTTTGTGATGGTCGGGCGATAGCCCGAGCCGAGGCTTGCCTATTTTCGGCCTCCGCCCGAAAGTCGCCCCATGCAGACCCTTGGTGAACGACTTCAAGAAGCGCGTCAGCGCTTGGGCGTGACTTTGCGCGAGGCCGCGGAGTTCACGAAAATCCGGACCGACTACCTCCAGGCCATGGAAGCCAACCAGTTCGAATCGATTCCTTTGGCGGAAGTCTACAAGCGCGGCTTCGTGAAGGTCTATGCCCGCTACCTTCGTCTCGACGACGAGAAGGCCTGTTCGGATTTCAATACGCACCACTCCGTGCGCGCCGCGCGTCGGCCGCTCGATGCCGCGGGCCAAGAAGAAGAAGTCCCCTTTGAGCCGGTCGAAGGCGCGAGCCTCTCGGTCAACCGCGACACCATCCTCTGGCTCGTCCTTGGGGTGGCGTTGACGGCCTTGTTTGTCTGGGTGTTTTTTCTCTGAGCTCGTCCTCCGGGACGAGCCAACCGCCGCAGTCCAAGAAAGTCCCGCCGGCAGTCGTCTTGGTGGGACGTCCGCATCTGGTTGGGCTCACCGCCTTGCAGAGCGGTACGAGTTGTCTGCTCCGCGAGACCAACTCGGGCGAAATCCGCTATAACCAAATCCTCGGCATCCGGGGCAAGGAAATCTACGTCACGGTGAAGGGCGGCTTCACCATCACTTCCAATGCGATCGAGTGCCTGACGGTTACGATCGACGGGGTGCCTTACCAGACGCCTGAACTCTTCGGACGGCAGATGGCGACCTTCCCTGACGCGGAAACCGTCCCACCTGCGGCCCCGGTTCCGCCGACGAAGGTCGCACCGACGAAGGTCGCGCCAGCCAAGACCACGCCCACCAAGGCGCCGGAGCGTGGGCGTTGAGGGGCGACGTTTGAGCCATTGTTGACCGAGGCGGCAGAGTGGGTATGGTGGCGTCCGCCTTGCCACCTCGTCCCGACCATCGCGTACTCGTCTTGAACCGCCTCTGGCAGCCGGTGAACATCGTCGGCACTTTGCGCGCCATGAGCCTGCTCTTCCGTGGCCGTGCCTCCGTGGTGCATTCGGATGAAACGGGCCATCGGATCTTCGCGGCGGCGGAATGGGTTTCTTATTCTCTGGCGACGCCGCCGCCGGCCGCCGAGGCCGTCCGGTCGCCCTGCATCGTGCTGCGCATGCCGCGGGTCCTGCTCTTGGGCGCCTACGACCGGGTCCCACGGCGCGAGATCCGCTTCAGTCGGCGCAACGTCTACCTCCGCGATGCGCACACCTGCCAATACTGCGGCCGCGTCTTCCGGGAGGAAGAACTGAACCTCGACCACGTCGTCCCGCGCGACGTCGGCGGGAAGACGAACTGGGAGAACATCGTCACGGCCTGCGTGCGGTGCAACTCCCGGAAAGCGAACCGTCTCCCGGAGCAAGCGGGCATGAGCCTGCGGCGTCCACCCGTGAAGCCGAAGTGGCGCCTCGTGGTCGCCTCGTCCTTGGCGCCCGAAGAGCAGTCCGCCTGGAAGGAGTTCCTGGAAGTCGCCCCCGCCGGTCAGTTGCCTTGGCGGAACTGACCGCGCGAAGTCCTTGGTGCGGGTAACCAGATTCGAACTGGTGTCACCACTTTGGAAGAGTGGGGTCCTACCACTGAACGATACCCGCGTGGCCAGGGTGCTGACTATCCCGAGGCGGCCGACCAAGGTCAAGCCTGCCTCGGCTGGGGGAGGTCCTGAAGGTCATCCTTTGGAGCGGGTAACCAGATTTGAACTGGTGTCACCACTATGGGAAAGTGGGGTCCTACCACTGAACGATACCCGCGCTCAAGGACTGCCAGAATTGCCCGCCCCTCGGCCCCAGTCAAGCCGCAGGCACGCGTGTTTGCGCTTTCCGCCCGCCCGCCCATCGTCATCTTGCTCCCATGCCGCGCCCGAAGACCCCGAAAAAGACTGCCGCCCGCCCGGACGATGTCCTCCTGATGGCGACCCCCACGAAGAACGCCGACCTCCGGTGGTTCTCCGGCTTCCACGCCTCCGATCCGTTTCCGGCGTTCAGCGCCCAGGGCCGCAAGGTCGGGCTCCTGCCGCTGTTGGAAGTCGGCCGAGCCAAGGCCGAATCCGATCTGGATGAGGTCCTCAACTTGACCGAGATCATCACCGACCTGCGCCGGACGAACCCCACCGCCGCCATCGCGGACGCCATCGTGTTCGCGGCCTTGCAGCGGGGGGTGAAGAAATTCCGCGTGCCCGGAGATTTCCCGGTCGCCCTCTTCCTGCGCCTACAGGAACTCGGCTTGGAGTTGATCGCCGCGGGTTCTTCGCGCGATGAGCGTTCGGCGCCTGCGCTTTTCCCGCAACGCTGGGTGAAGACGAAGTCCGAATTGGCGGGTATTCGCGCGGGCAACCGGGCGGCCTGCGCGGGGTTCACCGCGGTCGAGCGCATCTTGGCGGAAGCCCGCCCCGACAAGAAGGGCCGCTTGGTCTGGAAGGGCAAGGTGCTCACTTCGGAAATCCTCCAAGAGGAAGTGCAGGCGGCGACGGTGCGCGCCGGCGCCCTCTGCGACACGGGTCTGATCTGCGCTCCGGGCGACCAGGCGGTGGATTGCCACAACAAGGGCACGGGTCCGATCCACGCCAACCAGCTGCTGGTGCTCGACATCTTCCCGCGCGACCTCGCTTCCTGGCACTACGGCGACATGACCCGCACCTACCTGAAGGGTAAGGCGACGCCCGCTCAGCGGAAAATGGTCGAAGCCGTCAAGGCCGCCCACGGCCGGATCATCAAGGCCCTCCGAGCTGGCGTGACGGGCGCGGAAATCCATCGCATCCCCGTCGATTACTTCAAGTCCCTTGGCTATGAGACGGGACCGAACAAACAAGGCGTCTACGTCGGCTTCTTCCATGGCTCCGGCCATGGCTTGGGCTATGATATCCACGAAGAGCCGTTCCTGTCCTTGCGGAACCAGCATCCCTTGGTGGCCGGCAATGCCATCACCGTTGAACCCGGGCTGTACTATCCGGGCCTCGGCGGCTGCCGCTTCGAGGATTGCGTCGTGATCACGAAGACCGGCTGCGAACTGCTCTCGAAGCATCCTTACAACTGGGAGATCGCCTGAGATGGCCAAGGGGCGCGGACGGGCGGGCACGCATACCACCGTCACGGACGCCGCTCGCCCCGTCGTGGAGCTGTTGGAGAAGCACGGACGCGTCTCCCGGGGCGTCATCCAGGCGCGGGTGGGAGCTCGGCGGCATTCCATCAAGGTCATGCCGTTGGAGGGCGGCTTGCGCGTGACCGTCGTTTCGAAGGGGTCGCGGCAGGAACTGCATGTCTACGGCATCACCGTGGCGCAGGCGCGCCAGATTCTCACGTCGACAGAACTCGCGGGTTACCTGATAAATTTCGCCGGTGAATGACGCGCCTCCCATCCTCGCCGAAACGACGCTCGCCGACTGGGGAGCGGTTGGTCCGGGATGGACCCGCCTGCCTTATCTCGCCCGCTTCGCCGCGGCGGGGTTGCCGGCGGATTGGCGCGCCTTGCTCCGCGGCCGGTTCCATGCCGTGTTGGAGAGCGGCCGCTCAGGCAGCCTCACCATCGCCGTACCGACCTCGGCCCGCGCCACGGTCTTCACCGCCGACGGGCGCGTCGTCGTGCATGCGGAAGACGGCGCGCATGAAGCCGGTCGCGATAAACCCTTGGAGGCCTTGCGCCGGTGGTCCCAGGAACAGCGTGCGCCGACCTTCGCGGGCTGGCCCGTTTTCCAAGGCGGCCTCATCGTGGCGCTCGGGTACGAACTGGCGACGCAGTTCGAGCCCGTGCGCTCCGCCCCGGCCGACCTCCCTTGCCCCGCCGCGGTTTTCCTGGAGGCCACGGAGGCCTATGTGTACGATGACGCCCGACACGAACTGACGGTCGTGGTGTTGTGTCCTGCGTCCGGACGGCTGGAGACGACTTGGCGGGAAGCGCAACGGCGCGCCCGGGCTTTGGCGCAGGTCTGGCAGGCGGCCGGTGGCGCGCCCGCTCCAGCCCTTCCCTTGGTGCCGACGCCGGCGACGCCGATAGCGGAGTCTTTGCCGCGGCCCGCCTTCGAAGCCGCGGTCCGGCAAGTCCTGGCCTATATCTCCGCCGGCGACACCTATCAGGTCAACCTCTCGACGCGCCTCGAGGTGCCGGCGGTCGATCCGGCGCTCGCCTACGCCGCGCTGCGCCAAGCGAATCCCTCGCCCTACATGGGTTTGCTGAGTCTCCCCGCGGGGACCTTGGCGTGCGGCTCCCCGGAGTTGTTGGTGGAAGTGACCGGCGGGCGGATTGCTTCGCGGCCGATTGCAGGGACGCGTCCGCGCGGCGCCGACGCCGCGGCCGATGCGGCGTGGGCGCGGGAGCTGGCGGGCGACACGAAGGAGCGGGCCGAGCACTTGATGCTCGTCGACTTGTTGCGCAACGACGTGGGCCGCGTGGCGGCGCCGGGCTCGGTGCATGTCCCCGAGTTCATGGCCGTCGAGAAATACTCGCACGTCATGCACCTCGTCTCGCAGGTCGAAGGCCGTTTGGCGACCGGGGTGGGCCCGGCGGAAGTCGTCCGGGCGTTGTTCCCAGGCGGCACCATCACGGGCGCGCCGAAGGTGCGGACGATGCAGGTCATCGCGGAGCTCGAGCCGGTGGCCCGCGGTTTCTACACGGGCTCGATCGGCTGGGTCGGCGCCAACGGCGATTTGTGCCTGAACATCGTCATCCGCTCGCTGTGGACGAGCGGTGGCCGTAGTTTCATCCAAGCGGGCGCCGGCATCGTTGCGGATTCTCGCCCCGAACGCGAACATGCGGAATCTTGGCGCAAGGCCCAGGCTCCGTTGCTGGCGGCCGCCCGCGCCGCTTTACCGCCATGCTAGCTTGGTGCTCGGGCGATTACTTGAACGTGCCGGAGGGCGCCGACGTCGCGACGCTGCAACCCGGTGCGTGCCTGTTCGAGACCTTTGCGCTCCGCGGCGGCAAGGTCGCCTGCCTGGCCGACCACCTCGCGCGCTTGGCCTTGGCCTGTCCGCGCCTGGGGCTCGACCCGCGTCGCCTGCACCTTGGCGCTGGTCCCTCGGCGGAAGCGTGGTCGCCGATTCTCCGCAAGTTGCTGGAGAAGGCCGAACTCACCGACGCCATCGTACGTTTGATCGTCGCGGCGCGCCCCGATGCTTTGGCGCGCGAATGGCTCAGCGTGCGGCCGTTGCCGCCGACGCCCTCGGAAATAGATTTATTCGCCCTGCAGACCCGTCGCGATGCCCCGGAGTGGTTGCCGCGGCCCAAGAGCGGTCCGTGGCAGAATTCGGCCACCGCTTGGCGCGAGCTCAAGGGTTTCGCCGATCGCGGTGACGCCGAAGGCATCCAGTGCGACGCCGCCGGACACGTCAGCGAAGCCACCCGGAGTTCGCTGGCTTGGTGGGATGGGGAACGCTGGTGCTTCCCGGCGATTTCCACGGGTCGCTTGCCCGGCACGGCCGCCGCGCAGTTCCGTTCGGTGGTGGCGCAGGCGGGTCGCCCCATCGTGGACGTCGCGGGCCCCTTTCCGTTGCAGGCGCGTTCGGTCGTCGTCCTGCGCTCCACCTTCGAAGCGGGGGCCGTGTTGGCGCGGAGTTACCGGACCGCGACCGGAGAAGTCCAGTGGCGCCCGGCCGCCGACCAGGCCGAGGCCCACGCTTGTTTGGCCGACCTAGCCACGTGGCGCGCTCAGCGATCCGTCAGCCTCGTATAAAGCGGGAGCGCGGTCGAGAGGATGAAGAGCGTGAGGAAGCCGACGCTCGCCACGGCCGAAAAGCAGACGGCGACGAGCAGCGTCGCCATCTTGCCCGCGCCGTCTTCATCGGATTGCCGGTAGCCTTTGAGGGCGACCCAGGTCGCGATGGCGCCCAGCACCAGGAGCGTGAGCAGGGCCGCCGTGAAGTAGTTGAAGAAGAAACCCGTCACTCCGGGCAGGGTGCCCGGCTCGCCTTGGATCAAGGCGATGAGGATGGGTTGGGCGCGGAACGCCACGGCTCCCACGGCGGTGGGCAGGGCGGCCGAAAGGAAGACGGCCAGGGCCGAGACGATTTTGAGCTCGCGGGGGTTCATGGCCGCATTGTTTCCAGCGAGCCCGCCGCGGTCAATGTCGGGATTCTCCCTCGCCAACCCCCGCCCATCGCCCTAGGGTCCGCGGTCTTATGGACGTCGGTTTTCTTTGGCCCATCTTTATCCTCCTGAACGGCAGCGCCGCCGGCGTTTCGCTGGTGGCCGGCGTCGTCGCGGCCTTTTCCCCGGGGGAAATCGAAGCGTTGCGCCGCCAGGATGCGAAGGCGGCCGTGGCGTTGGAGCGTTGTCGGGGCGACCAAGGCAACACCTTGGCCGCCTTCGAAGTCCTCACCGCGGCGTTCGTCGGCATGAGCGCCTTGCTGGGCGGCATCCTGCTGGGTGGTCGGCTCATGGCCAATGCGTTGGCCGGCTGGCAGATCGCCCTGGGTATCGTCTCGGCGATCATCGCCGTTTCCTTCCTGATGTCGTGGCTGACGGTCATGCTGCCCCGCAAGCTCGGGATGCACCTCCGCGTCTCGCTGGCGCCGCGGATCGCCCCGGCGCTTTCCTTGGTCCGCGGGGCCGCGTCCGTGCTGCGGAGCTTCGGTAAATTGCATGATTCCCTGGCGCCCCCGGAAGAGCCGGGCGTCGACCGCGCGGATGCGGATATCGGCAGCCTGGCGCAGGCGGCGGCGCGCGAGGGCAAGATCACGCAGGCCGAAAGCACCTTGGTGGCGAACGCCGTGCGCCTGGATGACATCCCCGTTTCCCAAGTCCTCACGCCCCGTCCGGTCGTCACCGCGGTCGATGTCGACCTCTCGGTCGGCGATGTGCTGCGGATGTATCCGAGCGTCCCGCATGGCCGGTTGCCGGTCTGGGAAGGCAATCCCGACCGCATCGTCGGCATCGTGCGCCGCCGCGATATCCTGAAGGCCGCCGGCGAGGGCCGCCGCGAGGTGAAGGTCCGCGAGCTCATGGGGAAGGCCCACATCGTCCCGGAGAACGCGACCCTCTCCGATGCCCTGCATGACCTTGTCCGCGCCCACCAGCAGTTGGCGGTCGTCGTCGACGAGTTCGGCGCCTTCGCCGGCGTGATCACGCTCGAAGACGTTTTCGAATCGCTCTTGGGCGTGGAGATCTACGAGAAGGACGACCCGCATCCGGACATGCGCGAATTGGCGCGGCAACGCGGGCACCGCGTCGGTCGGCGCCCGACCGGCGAGGCCGGCCACAAACTATGAACGGCGCGGCGGTGTCGGCGACCCTCGCCTATTGGGTGCACGACCTCGACCCGGTCGCCTTCCGTTTCCCGGAGGGCTGGCCGTTGTCCGGCGTCCATTGGTACGGCCTCTCCTATGCGGCCGGTTTCCTCGTCGCCGCTTTGCTTTTGGCCCACTGGCGCCGGCGGGCGCTCGCGCCCGTCCGCGATGCCGTCGATGAATCCGCCCTCATCACGGCCATCATGGTGGGCGTGGTCCTCGGCGGCCGGTTGGGGCACGTCCTGCTTTACGCCCGCGCGGAATTCCTGGCCGACCCGCTCATGCTTTTCCGCGTATGGCAAGGCGGCATGGCGAGCCACGGCGGTTTCCTGGGCGTGCTCCTGGCGGGGGCGTGGTTTGCCCGCACGCGGCGCGTGCCCTTCCTGGCGGTGGGCGATTTGGTCTGCGCCTTGGCGCCGGCGGGAATCCTCTTTGGGCGCCTCGCCAACTTCGTGAACGCGGAACTCGTCGGACGCACGAGCACGGTCCCTTGGGCGGTGATCTTTCCGCGGGAAGGTCCCGAGCCGCGGCACCCCTCGCAGCTTTATGAAGCCATCGGCGAAGGCTTCCTGCCGCTCCTCTGGATGTGGTGGCGTTACCCGAAGCGGTTGCCGCCGGGCCAGGTGGCGGGCGAGTTCCTGCTCCTCTACGCGGTGGCGCGTTTCGTCAGCGAATGGTTCCGGTCGCCGGACGATGGTTATATTCTTGGAATGACCGCCGGTCAGTTCTGGACCCTGCCGCTGGCGCTCGGTGGCCTTTACCTCATCCTCCGCGCCCGCGCCGGGGCGAAAGATGTTGCCCGCTGAACCCGTCGGTGGGAGAAGCGTGGCCGCGTCATGATCACCGTCCCGCTCCTCGACCTCGGTCCCCAGAACCGCGCCCTTGAAGCGCAGTTCGAGACCGCCTTCCGCGACGTCCTGCGCTCCAATCAGTTCATCATGGGCCCGCGTCTCGAGGCCTTCGAGAAGGACTGCGCGGCTTTCCTCGGGGTCAAGCACGCCCTCGGGGTTTCGTCCGGCACCGACGCGCTCCTGTTGGCCTTGATGGCGCTCGACATCGGGGAAGGCGACGAAGTCCTCCTGCCGTCCTTCACGTTCTTCGCCACGGCTGGGTCCGTCGCGCGCTTGGGCGGCGTGCCGGTCTGGGTCGACGTCGACCCGCATCACTTCAACATCGACCTGGTCGATGCCGCCCGGAAGGTCGGCCCGCGCACCCGCGCGATCATGCCGGTCCACCTCTTCGGCCAGTCCGGCGATTTGGGCGCGCTGCAGGCCTTCGCCGCCGCCCATCGCCTACGCATCGTCGAAGACGCCGCCCAATCCATGGGCGCGCGCTGGCAGGGCCGCAGCACGATGTCCGTCGGCGAGTTCGGCGCCACCAGCTTCTTCCCGTCGAAGAACCTTGGCGGCATGGGTGATTCGGGCCTGGTCACCACTTCGGATGACGCCTTGGCGGAGCGCGCGCGCATCCTGCGCGTCCACGGCATGCAGCCGAAGTATTACCACCGCGAAGTCGGCGCGAATTTCCGCATGGATCCGCTCCAGGCCGCGTTGCTCCACCTGAAGTTGCCGCACCTGCCGGAGTATAATTGCGCGCGGGCCGGGAACGCGAATTTCTACCATGCCGCCCTCAAGGGCAAGGTGGGCATCGCCGAGAACCGTCCGGGCGCCACGGGGCAGCTTTTGCTCCCCGTCGACTTCTCCGGCCAAGGTATCTGGAATCAATTCACGCTGCGGGTCACGGGGGGTCGGCGCGATGCCCTCAAGGCGTTTCTCACCGGCCGTAAGATCGGCTGTGAAATCTATTACCCGATTCCGCTCCACCGCCAGGAATGCTTCGCGGCGGCCGGCTATCGCGGCGGCGACAGCGTACCCGTCTCGGAGCTGCTCTCGACCGAAGTCCTCAGCATCCCTGTCTTCCCGGAGCTCGCGGCGGAGCAACGCCAGTGGGTGGCGGACTCGCTCGCGGATTTCGCGGCCGGGAAGACGGAGTGATTCGGAGGTAGGGGCGCCACTGCGTGGCGTCCGTTCGCTGCGCAACGTGGTGGTCCGATTAACGTAGCTAAGCCCCGACGACTCTCGGCATCGGTTTAGAACGGACGCGACGCAGTCGCGCCCCTACCCGTGACCCAGCCAATCATCCGGTCTCCGGTTTCCCTTTGAAGCGTATCTTGCCGCTACCCGCTCTCCGCCAACCGCTACAACTTTCGTCTCTCAGAAAAAGCGGATCGTCTTCGCCCGCATCTTCTCGTGTTCCGCGTCCGTGCACGGCGCGTTGGTCGGGGCGTCGGCGGGCTTGTCGATGGCCTGCACGAGGCCGTTCGCCAGCAGGTATTTCTCAACCTCCTCGCC
>DBCN01000095.1:0-8283 GCA_002293065.1 Opitutia bacterium UBA957 | reverse complement strand
CAACTTGCGCGGCTTTCGGCCGGAATCAAGCGCGGCGACTTTTTTTGGCGGCCTTGGCGGGGGCCGCCGGCTCGTACCAGTAGCCGATCCCGTGGATCGTCCGGAAGCAATCCAGGCCGCGGCCGAGCTTTTGGAAGGCCTCGCGGATCTTCGCGATGTATTGGTCCAGGGAGCGGCTCCGCACGTTGGCATGCACGCCCCAGACCGCATGGATGAGGCTGTTGCGGCTGATGATCACGCCGGGGTTGGCGTGCAGGTGATAGAGAATGCCGATCTCCTTCCGCCCGAGCTTGCAGCTTTTGCCCGGACCAAAGACCAACTCAAGCCGCTCCGGATGGACTTCGGCGCCGCTGAAATGAAAGACGCTCGTGGCCAGGTCGGCGTTGCGGGTGAGCCGACTATCGCCCGCGGTTTCGCTGCGCCGCAGCACCGCATGGATGCGCGCCACCAGCTCTTCCGGGTGGTGTGGCTTGCCCACGAAGTCATCGGCGCCCGCCTCGAGCGCCTTGACGACGGCGGCGGGTGTTTTGACGCCGGAGAGGTAGATCACCGCCGCGGAGGCGCCGGATTGGCGGATGCGTTCCAGCACCGTGAGCCCATCCAGGTCGGGCAGGGTGGGATCCAGCAGGACGAGGTGCACGTGGTTTTCCTCGATGAACTTGAGCGCGGTGGCCCCCTTGTGGAACGTTTGCGTCGCGAACGCCGCGTCCGTGAGCTGTTGGTGCAGGGTCGCGGCTAAACTGCGGTCGTCTTCAACGATGACGATGAGGGGTCTCTGCTGGGCACTCATGCAGAAAGTCGGGTGAACTGTAGGGGGTACCGCAAAGGGGGTTTGCGGCGGGGTGCTTACATATGTAAAAATCAGGCCGAGGTTGCCAAGCCGATTAGAAACCATTTTATGAAACTCAGGTATGACCACTTCTGAACAGGCCGAAAAGAAAACCCCCCAGTGGCTAATCCTGTTATGTTTAGTCATCTTTATAGGTTCAGCGGCGTTCGGTGGGTATGCCTTGGCGAAGTCGGCTGAGGAAAAAGCCAACCGGAAGTCCGCCGATCCCTTCGCCGACCGGAGCCTGTTCGGGCGCTGAGGCCCCCAGGCGGAGCCTTGGGTAAATCTGGCTATAGGGTTTTTACCCTAGGGGGTTCGGGGGTTGACAGTCTTAGCCCTGAAATAGATACCTTAACCCCTATTTTAACCCTACCCCGACCCCTCACCATGCGGATTTCTAAGTCTCTGTTGGTGGCCGCCGCTATGCTTGCTTCCGCAGGCATCGCCCAGGCCCAGCAAAATGTGACCCAGGCCACCTGGCTCGGCGCCGGCGGAGATGGCGGCACGGGGATCTGGGACAAATGGAACACCGCCCCCACGGCGCACAACTACTGGCGCGCCACCAACCTGACGCCCCAGGTGGCGGTGTCCGGCGTCCGTCTGACGAATGCGGCGAACCTGCTGTTCACCTACACGGGTCCGGCGCTCACCGCAGGCGCGACGAACGACATCCTCATCGATTCGAACATCATCTCCAGCCAGTCCCAGACGCTCCGCTTCCAGTCGTCCGGCTATCGTTTGCTTCCCGGCGCCTTCTCTTCGGGCATCCAGCCGACCACCAGCAACTTCCAGGACATCGATTTGGCCCGCACGTTGGTCAACGCCCCCTACACCTCCGCCCCGAACGGCACCCTACAGATCGGCGACGTCACCTTCACCGTGGCGGGGATTGCCGGGCCGGTTGCCGCGCAGCCGTTCCTGACGCTGCGTAACCCGACGAGCTTCGGCGGTGCGATCACCGCGGTGAACGCCAACACCACGATCAACCTGGAGAGTTTCGTCGCTTCCACGATTTCCGGCACCTTCCGGGGCAACGGCAACATCGCCAAGACCGGCGGCGCCGTCCTGCAGTATCAGGGCTACACCGGCCGCATGTTCGACTACAACGCGGACACCCGCCCGTACTCCTACGTCCAGACCATCTTCGGCCCGGCGCTCAGCTTCTCGCGCACGAACGCGAGCCGCTACGGCAATCGCCCCCGCGATCTGGCCCCGACTCTGGCCGTCAACGACGGCGGCAACAACGATCGTCTCAACGGCTTGCAGGGACAGATGCGGGTCGATGGCGGCCTGCTCATGGTGAGCGGCCACCTCAACATGTGGCACGACTTCGGCACCACCGTCGACGGCAACATCCTGACGGTCGGGGCCCAGAACGAAATCCCCCTGCTGACCGCGAACATCGCCGCCGGCGTGATCGATACCGCGACGCTCCGCTACAACCTGGCCAAGCGCATGACCGGCGTCTCGTCCGTCGTCCTCAACGGCTCGGCCGAAATCAGCTTCACCAATACCCCGGTCAACGTCGGTACCGGGGCCACCGCCCTGCGCCTCAACTTCCTCCACAACCTCCGGGCGGGCGACAACAACGACCAGTTCCAGACGACGGTCACGACCGGTCCGGACGACAACTACCGTCTCGGCATTCACATCGACCAGGGCTTCGATGGCTCCGTGGGCATTCTCGCGGGTTCGGGCAAGGTCATCAAGACCGGCGCCGGCTCGTTGACCGTCCTCAACGACTCGCGCATGACCGGCGACTTCATCGCCGCCGGCGGTCGCACGATCCTCGCCAGCTCGACGGGCCTGACCTTCGCGAACAGCAGTTCCTTCAACATCGCGGGCACGCAGGACGAGGGCGATTCCAACGCCGCCACCACGACCGAAGGCGCCCTCGGCCTTTCGCGCCGCGGCGCGGACATCCGTTATCAGGAAACGCCCTCCAATTCCGGCAATGACCCGCGCGTCGACTACCGACCGGCCTTGTTCCCGGACACCGGTACGCTGACGATCACCACCAATGGCGCCGGTCAGTTCACGGGCGTCACGCGCACCGGCGCCGAAGTCGTCCTCGTCGGCGACCAGACGGTCCGCAATTTCCAAGCCGACTTCGCGCTCAAGTCCAAAGGCTCGACCAACGTCGGCTCCGCGGGCACGGGCGAGGTCTTCACCGCCGCGGACGCCGTCCGCACCGCCGCCGACGTGAACAACAAGGGCGAACTCGTCATCGTGGGCACGGGTGCCGGCTCCAACCTCTACCTCAACGGCAACACGTTGACGATCAACCAGGACGCCACCGGGCGCGATGGTTACTACAACGGCAGCGTCTACGGCGCCGACCTCGATACGGGCGTCGCCGGGGGCCGCATCATCAAGACGGGTGGAGGAACGCTCGTGTTCCTGCTGCAGAACGGCTCGTACGATTACACCGAGATCCAAGGCGGCACCTTCATCGCCAACGTCCAAGGTCTCGGCCAGAAGGACGTCTTCATCGGCAACAACGGCACCTTCGCCATCCTGCAGAACAACGCCGGCACGTTGGCGGCCAACCTGTCGGGTTCCGCCGGCTCCACGCTCAAGCTGCTCGCTTCGGCGATGATCGACAACGGCAGCGGATCGAAGATCGAGGTCAACCCCGGCCGCGATCCCGGTCAGGTGAACATCATCAACGGGCAAGCCAACTTCTTGGGCAACATCGTCGTCAACGACGGCGTCAACCTCTCGTTCTCGGGCGGCGCGAACAACACGTTCATCAACGCGAGTTCCATCAAGCTCGACTCGGGCAACACCCGCGAAACCGTCCTGAAGTTCGGCGACACGAACCAACTCATCCGCAACCTCAGCGGCGATCTCCTGTCCCGCGTCGAACTCGGCCGCGGCGACATCACCCTCGAGCAGAACAGCGCCAGCGCCAGTTTCCTGGGTTCGATCACGGGCGTCGGCAGCTTGATCAAGCAGGGCTCCGCCAGCTTCACGCTCGCCGGTACGACCAGCGGCGGCGCCGTCAAGGATGCCTACTTCGGCGCGACCATCGTCCGTCCGGGTGGCGCGCTCATCGCCGGCACGGCCAATGCGACGCCCAACACCTCCGCCCTCGTCCTCGTCGGTGCCGGCACGTTCAACACCGGCGGACTCAACCAGACTTTCGGTGGCTTGTTCGGGTCGGCCGCTTCCACCCTCAACATCGGCGCCGCCACGGTGACCGTCGGCTACACCCCGGCGCGGGCCGCCTTGATGGCGACCGAACTCGGGGGAACGAACCCGCTGCTGGCGGATTACCTCGGGACGACCGATCAGGTTAACCCGATCCTCAACGCCGCGAGCTTCACCGCGACCGGGGCTTTGGACCCGAACACCATCACGACCGCGTCGACCGCAGGTCTGGCCGTCGGCCAGCTCCTCACGGGGACCGGCATCCAGACGGGCACGCTCATCACCGGCATCGGCCTCGGCACCGTCATCATCAGCAAGCCGCTGACCGCCCTCGCCACGGGGCTGGTTGGCGCGACGCCGACCACCACGTTCACGCCGACCACGGGCGACATCAATGCGACCGAGCTCACGGCCACTTCCTCCAATGGACTTGGCGTCGGCCAAGCCATCGTCGGCACCGGCATCGCCGACGGTTCCTACATCACGAACATCGTCGCCAATACCACCTTCACCATTTCCGGCGGCATCGCCGGCACGGCGAACCTCCGGACGGTTTCCTCCGCCGGGCTCGCCGTCGGCCAGACGATTGCGGGCACGGGTATCCCCGCCAGCGCGAAGATCGCCGCCATCATCCCGAACACCACGTTCTTCGCGACCGGTGGCGCGGTCGGTACGCGCACCATCACCACGACTGCGACCACCGGACTCTTCGTCGGCCAGACCTTGTCGGGCACGGGCATTCCCACCGGCGCCACCATCACGGCGGTCAGCCCGACCGCCATCACGATCTCCGCGTCGCTCACCGCCAAGGCCTCCGGCACCGTCAACGTCGGCGCCTTGATCGGCCTCACCAACGCCTTGACCACGACGGCCTCGGGGACGGCGACCGTCGGCGCGCTCATCTCCTTGAACAACCCGCTCACCGCGACCCTCGCCGCGGTGCCGGTCAACGTGGGCACCGTCCGTTCGATCGATGTCTCGTCGCTTGGCCTCACCGCCGCCGAACTCAATGCGCTCTACGCGGGCTCGACCCAGATGACGGCCCTGACCCGCCGCTACCTCTCGACGGTCGCGGTCGGCACGAACATCGGGAGCTACACCGCTCCCACCACGGACATCGCCTTCACCAACGCCTTGTCCTTCGACGGCCAACTCGTCGGCACGGGGACCTTCGTCAAGTCGGGCGCGGAAACGCTTTTCCTGCGCGGCGTCAGCGCGGGCTTCACCGGCCAGGTTCAGATCAACGGTG
Source organism: Opitutia bacterium UBA957 (assembly GCA_002293065.1). GTDB lineage: Bacteria > Verrucomicrobiota > Verrucomicrobiia > Opitutales > UBA953 > UBA953. The sequence continues at coordinate 3,052 of DBCN01000095.1, read as the reverse complement.
GTACGCTCGATATTTCCTTCGTCGGCGCCGTCAACAACCTCAACAACGTTTCCTCCATCACGGTCAACGCCGGCGGCAGTCTGGCCGTCACGGTCGATGATGTCTACGTCGCCGGTCCGGGCGCCGTGAAGCGCACGCTGACCACGCCCGTCCTGGGCGCCGGTAACTTCGTCAAGAATGGCGTCGGTTACCTCATCCTCAATCCGACCCTCGCGGCCGGCCAGGTCCCTTATTCCGGCACGACCATCGTGAACAATGGTTGGCTCGAGATGAACGCGCTCGCGACCAACGGCGCGGCGGTCATCAATTCCTTCAACGGTAACGCCGCGCACTTGGTGCTCAATGCCACCAACGACGTCACCTACTCCGGGCTCGTCTCGGGTTCGGGTGAACTCGTCATTCAGGCTGCGGCCGGCAAGACGCTGACCGCAGGCGGTTCGCTGACCCACACCGGCGGCACCAATGTCCTCACCGGTACGCTCCTGGCCCAAAATGGTTGGGCGGGTGCGACCACGGGCAATATTTCCGTCGCTGCGGGCGCCACGGCTCGCCTCAACGTCGCCACCAACTTGTCCGCGACGGGCGTCTTCGTCGGGGCTGGTACCATCGTCAAGGAAGGTGCGGCGGCCCTCACCCTCGGTACGCCCACGACGGCCTTCAGCGGGACCTTCCAGTCCAACGCCGGGACCACGGTCTTGGCCTCGGCCAACCTCTTCGGTGGCGCCAATCCCACGGACTTGATCGCGGCCATTGACCTGCGCGGAAATTCCATCCTCGACGTCACGGCTGACCAGACCTTCCGGAACCTCTCGGGCGAAGCCACCACGCAGATTTCCTATGGCGCGGACTTCGTGAACATCACCTTGCCGATCGATGCGGGCGCCACCAATAGCTTCGCGGGTCGCTTCACGCGCGGCGCGGGTGTCGCGACGGCCGCCATTCTTAAGACGGGTGCGGGCACGTTGGACCTCTCCCCTGCGGGTGGAAACAATGAGCTCACCCTCATCGGCGTCGAGTCGGGTCGACTCGTCGGTACGGCTGCCGGTTACCTCGGGGCCAACATCCTGGTCGGCGCGGGCGCGGAAGTCGCCTTCAATGCACCGACCGCGGGCGTGGTTTCCGTCTTCGCCAACAACATCGAAGGCTTCGTCGCCGGCACCGGCACGGTCGTCAAGGTCGGCGCGGGCGAAGCCCTCCTCGGCTCCGTCAACCTCAACGCCAATACCCCCGATTTCAAGGTCGAGCAGGGCATCCTCACGCTCACGGATAGCCGTGCGGGCATCTTGGCGATGCTCTCGGCGAACGTCGCCGCTGGTGCGACATTCCGCGTCAACCTCGCGGACGCCCGCACACTTGGTTCCGAAATCACCGGTACGGGTAAGCTCGACCTGCAGTCCGATGCGGGTAGCCCCGGCGTCAAGCTGGTGGCGGTCGCTTCGCAACCCACGGTCACCACGACGAATATCGGCAGCGCCGTCCGTCTCGACGTCTCCGCGGTCACCGCGATCACGGGCATCACCGCGGACACCGGCTCCTTCATGGATATCGGCGCGCTCGGCGCGGGTCGTACGCTGACCCTGACTCAGGGCACCGACGGCGTCTTCAATGGTGTCATCGAAGGCACCGCCAACTTCACGGTGAAGGGCGCTGGTCTCTTCCGCTACGCCAACAGCCTCCAGGCGACGACCATCGGCGACGTCACCGTCGACGGCGGCTTCCTCGGCGTCAACGTCGACAACACCAAGGCGATCGCCTTGGCCACGGCCACGACCGGCACGACCAAGTTGGGTGTGCATGTCGCCACCGGCGGCAACGCCATCTATAATGGTACCCTGACCGGCGCCCCCGGTGCAGCCCAAATGGTCAAGTTGGGTGCCGGCACCCTCGACCTGACGAGCGGCGTGACCTCTTCCCTGAAGGATGACGTGTTCGCTTCTTACGATGTGCGCGAAGGCACCCTCGCCACCACGCTCGTCGCCGATCCCCTCAACCCGACCGGCCCCGGCCTCATCCTGCCCAATTCCGCGAATATCGGCCGTGCGGTGACGCTCTCCGGTGGCACGTTGGCCCTGACGGTTGGCGCGACCGGCGGGACCTTGCTCTCCGGCTCCGGCTCGGCCAGCACCGGTAACCTGAACATCACGACGCAGGCCTTGGGCGACGCCTCCATCTTGAACGTCCTCGGCAATGTCTCCGGCAATGTGAGCGTCGACGGTGGCACGGTCCTCAAGCTGGGCACGACGCCCACTTCATTGCTTACGATCACCGGCGATCTCGCCGTCACCGCCGGCTCCAAGTTGACCGGCTCGGCCAACATCGGCGGCAACCTCACGGTCTCGGCTGGATCGACCCTCGCTCCGGGTTACTCGCCTGGCACGCTCAACGTCACGGGTAACTTCACGCTCGCCGGCACGGCGAACATGGAAGTCACCGGCGATGTCGTCGGCGGACTATACAACGACTCCGTCAACTTCTCGGGTACGGCCAACCTCTCGGCAGGCAACGTCCTCGTGCAGCGCTGGAACAACGGCAGCAGCACGGTCGCCCCGGCCTTCGGCCAGCGCTTCGTGCTCTTCAAGGGCACCGCGACACCTTCGGCTGGTGCTAATCTCGTCGCCACTTATTTCACCGGCGCCACGCCGTCCAGCATCACCACCGATGACACCTTGGGCCGTTACCTCGTCGTCGCTCCCGCCGCCGTCGATGCGGGCGCGGTGGTTTCGGCTTATGATGGCCTGACTCACAATGCCGATGGTTTGGCGCACAAGCCGAACGAGTACGCGGTCTACGCCGTGCGCGACGAAAGCGCTTACGCCGTGGCGGGAATCGATGTCGGCATCATTGCTTACGTCCAAGCCGCGACGAAGGTCGCCCCCGGGACGGTCTATGTCCCCGGCGCCATCAACAGCCCCGGCTCCGTGGCGTCCCTCGATCCTTTGGCGGCTCGCTTGATGACCATGAGCGACGCGCAGCTGACGCCGGCGCTGCTCAGCTTGCAGCCCGCCGCCTTGGCCGCCATCCCGGCCGCCATGGCCCTCGGCCAGCGCGCCGA
>DBCN01000023.1:4053-6435 GCA_002293065.1 Opitutia bacterium UBA957 | reverse complement strand
TTCGCTCTGGATGCTGGCCCGCGCGGGCAAAGGCATCAGTGAAAGCACCTCGACCGACGGTGGCCGCACCTGGACCTCGCCCACGGATTCACCGATCCGGAACCCCAAGGCCCGCTTCTTCCTCCGCCGACTTAACTCCGGCAACCTGCTGTTGGTGAAGAACGGCCCGGTCGACGTCCAGCTGCCCCGTCGCTCCAGCCTCATGGCTTTCATCTCGAAGGATGACGGTAAGACCTGGGGCCCGAGCCTCCTGCTCGACGACCGTTCCTCGGTCTCCTACCCCGACGGCTTCCAAGCACCGGACGGCACGATCCACATCCTTTACGACTGGAACCGCCACACCGACGCCGAGATCCTGCTCACGAAGTTCACGGAGGCGGATATCGAACGAGGCCGCACCCCTGCTCAGGACGGGGTGGAATGGCAGCGACAACTCCTCACCTCCGGCACTCCACGGAGCATCGTCAACAAGGCGCTCAACACCCCGCACCCCGAACTCGGCGGCTCCTCAGTCCGCCCCACGAAGAAGTGGGCGACCCAAGCCGCTGAAGACGCCAAGCAGGACTATCGTAGCATCCCCTATGAAGGGCAAACGCCCAACCGGATGGTCTGCGATACCACCCTACGCTCCATGCCCGATGGGTCATGGGCTCTCTTCATGCTCGCGGGAGGCGACTTTGAGCCGTCACCCGACAACTACATCGGCGTGACCCGCAGCCGCGACAAGGGCCGCACCTGGTCGCCGTTGGCGGCGGTCGACGTCGGCTTCCCCCGCTCGGGCGACACCATCGGCCAAGGCGCCACCGAGCTGGCGATATTCCCCGACCGTAGCACGCTTTTCTTCAGCACGCATGCACGCACCTGGGGCAATAACTGGCGCTCGTGGATGACCGACAGCCCTGATGGCGGCCTTACCTGGTCCAAGCCCGTCCCCGTCCCCGGACGCCTCGGGCGCTTCACCTTCATGCGCAAACACCTCGTCACGCGCGACGGACGGATCCTGGTTCCCTTCCAGCACTACCTCGGCGCTCCGAGCGGGACGCCGCCCGATCCTGAGGAAAAGTCGCCGTGGCACGGGGAGATTTTCCGCAATGTCAGCAACCCACGCAACGGCGTGATCATGAGCTCAGATGGCGGCAAGACGTGGGCCGAACACGGCAACGTCCGCCTAACCCCGCATGACGGGTACCACGGCTGGGCCGAGAATGACCTCTTTGAGCGCACCGATGGCAGCATCGTCATGATCATCCGCGGCGATCGACTCGGCGGCGTCCTATATCAGGCCGTCTCCAAGGACGGCGGACGCACCTGGCCTGAGTTCGCCTCGATCACCGATATTCCTAACCCTGGAAGTAAGGCCACGCTCTACGCGCTCGGCGGCGATACGGTCGCCCTGCTCCATAATTCAAACTCCAAGCGTCGCGCGCCGCTTTCGCTCTGGATCAGCTTCGACGGCATGAAGACCTGGCCCTACCAGCGCGTCCTCGTCGCCGAAGCCGGCCCCGACCCAAAATATCCCGGGAAGACCATGAAGGGCTCGCTCAACTATCCGGATGGGTTCGTCAGCGCCGACAAGCAGTGGTTGCACTTCGCCTTCGATGACGCCCGCCACCGCGCGGTGCATTATTCCGCGAAACTGCCCCCACTGCCAGCGAAGTAACCCGGCAGGCGACGGCAGAATGAGTTGGCAAAGCCGGGCTGGGGGCTAAGTTGCCCTCTTCCCCGCCCATGCGCCTCCTCCTCGCCCTCGGGCTCTTACTTTCACTGCCCCTCGCCCGGGCCGAAGAGGCTGACGTCATCGTCTACGGCGCCACGCCTGGAGGCTTCTGCGCCGCAATCGCCGCCGCCCGCGAAGGCGCGAAGGTCGTGCTCCTCGAACCCTCCGCCCACGTCGGCGGAGTCAATACGGGCGGCCTGAGCTTCAGCGATTCGAACCAGACTGTCCGCTCCACGCTACTGGGACTCTTCGAAGAATGGCATCAGCGAATCGCCGCCGACTACGCCACCCGCGGGGTGAAACTCCCTTACGATGTGGCGAAGAAAGATAATGCGGTCTGGACCTATGAGCCGCATGTCGCCGCCCGCGTGACAAATGCGATGCTCAAGGAGGCCGGCGTGAAGATCCTGACCAAACAGCCGCTGGAAGGCGTCGAGAAAGCAGGCTCCCGCATCGTCGGCTTGCGGACATCCGGCGGCATGCATACCGCCAAGGTCTTCATCGACGCCACGTACGAAGGCGACCTGATGGCCCGTGCTGGCGTGGTCTGGCATATCGGCCGCGAGAGCCGCGACGAATACGGCGAGTCGCTCGCCGGCCGCCAGTATCCGAAACAGAAGCTGGCCATCAACGGCTTCGACGCCAACGGCCTGCCGCTGCCGTTC
>DBCN01000023.1:0-3993 GCA_002293065.1 Opitutia bacterium UBA957 | reverse complement strand
ATGGTCTACAGCTTCCGCCTCTGCCTGACGAAGAACCCCGCCAACCGCGTCCCCTTCCCCGCTCCGAAGGCCTACGACCCCGCCCGCTTCGAACTGATCCGCCGCTATTTCCAGAAATACCCCGATGCTCCCCTGCCCTGGGACCTTTACCCACTTCCGGGTGGTAAGTTCGACGCCAATAACGGCATTGGTAAGATGTTCTCGATGGGCCTCGTCGGCGAAGCCAACGGCTGGTGCGCGTCCGACCCAAAGGGTCGTGCCAAGCTCTGGGACAAGCACAAGCAGTACACGCTCGAGTTCTATCAATTCCTGACGACCGACGATGCCGTACCCGCAAAGATCCGGACGACGATGGCCGAACTCGGACTTTGTCGCGACGAATTCCCCGAGACCGACCATTGGTCGCCCCAGCTCTACGTCCGCGAAGGACGGCGCATGGACGGCCGATACGTGCTGACGCAGAAAGACGTGCTCGCAGACCCGAAGAAGGACGATCCGATCGCGGTATCGTCGTTCCCCATCGATTCGCATGACTGCCGCCGGATCGCGCTGCCCGACGGCGTCATCAACGAAGGCACGATCATGCCAGTGCACGTGCCGGGACGTCGCCACGGCCCAGCCTACCACATTCCCTATCGCGCCATCACGCCGAGCCCTTCCGAGTGTTCCAACCTCCTCGTGCCAGTCGCCCTCTCTGCCACGCACGTCGCCTACTCCTCTATCCGCGTCGAACCGACCTGGATGACCATCGGCCAGAGCGCCGGCATCGCCGCCGCCCTCGCCGCCAAGGAAGGCGTCACAGTGCAGGCCTTGGATTACCCCAAGCTCCGCGAACGGCTGCTGGCCCAGCATCAGGTCCTCGATCTGCCCGTTCTCCCGCCCTTGCCTCAGCCTAAACCAAAGCCTAACCCGACTAAATGAAGACCCGTCTGCTCGTCTGCCTCACGGCTTTGCTCGTGGGCTGCTCCACGTCTAAACAGGACGACCAGTCAGCCACTTCACTTCTGCCGGCCGGCTGGGACGCCAAGGCCGCCGGCGACAAGGTCATGGCCAGCCTCATCAAGGCCAGCGGCCCCGAAGTCAAAGGCGCGCATGACGCCCACTTCGCCATCGTGGGCGATCGGGCGTACATCGTCTCTGAGGCCAACGATCGCCAAGCTGGCGAAGCCGCGCAGTGGCCTTTCGTCTACGCCACGCTTTCGATTGTCGACCTCCGCAACGAGCGCCTGCTCGACGTGATGACGATTGCCCGCTCCGAGCAGGCTTTCGCTAACGAGACCCTATCCGTCGGTGCCTGCTTCGTGCCGCGTATTAAGCAGGTCGGTCCGCAGACGCTCCGTTGCTGGTTCGCCAGCGAGCAACCTGGCAAACGCCAGTCGCAGACCTACTACCGCGACCTCGACCTGCGCACGATGACCTTCGAGCCCGAGATTCATCGCATGAAACTCACGACCAGCGATGGCATCTTCGACCTTCAGCCGAAGTATCTCTATGCCGACGCCACAAATCAGGGCTTCCAGCGCAAGCCAGTCGACGCCGGGCTTTACCTGTTCGACAACTTCAAGGAGTTCGACGGCAAGACTTACATCGCGATCAACAACTACCTCGGCGCCCAGCAAGCGCTCTGCACCCTCAACGCCGCCGCCGACACGCTGACGATTGTCGGCCACTTCAATGGACCCGGTGAACCGTCGCTGACCGAGCCCGCCGTCAATCGTCTGCCCGACGGCACTTGGCTCGCCATCTGTCGCAAGGAGAACGGCGACCGCAACTACTGGTTCAGCGAAAGCAAGGACGGCAAGACCTGGACCATTGGCGGCGAGAAGGGCTTCGTGAAGAATGGCGCCGCCTCCAAGCCGACCTTCGATAAGTTCAACGGCATCTATTACCTCGGCTGGCAGGAACGCACCCAGATCGACAAGGTCAGCCGCAGCGTCTTCAATATCGACGTCTCGACTGACGGGAAACACTGGGAGAGGAAATACCGCTTCGAGACCAAGAAGTCCTTCCAATACCCCACTTTCGTCGAAGCCAATGGACAGATCTGGCTCTGCGTGACTCAGGGCGATTCCGACCCGAGCCGCAAGGAACGGATCATGTTCGGACGGCTGGAGTAATCATAAGGCCTCAAATAGGGCACCGGGCAAAAACTCCTCGCAACCATTAGGGGCGTTGGGTGTATTAATAGTACCCCCATGCGATTCCTCGCCCCCCTCCTCCTTGCCGCGACCTTCAACGGCTGCGTCGCCGGTGAACTGACCTTCGACAAACAGACCCTGACCAAGGACTTCGTGGCCGAAGGCTGCGCCGTCGCCGATTTCGACCATGACGGCCACGTCGACGTCGCCGCCGGCTGGTTCATCTGGAAAGGTCCGGACTTCAAGCAGCGCGTGGCCTACGCCGTCGAACCCTCGCACGAGAAGGGGCCGAATAAGACGCCCTTCAACGGCGCCACGGGCTACTCCGACTACTTCATCTCCTACGCCTACGATTTCAACGCCGACGGCTGGTCGGACATCCTTGTCTTCGGTTTCCCCGGCGACCCTGCCCTCGTGTACGAGAACCCCAAGGGCAAGGCCGGCCCCTGGACCGTCCATAACATCTTCGATGTCGCCGACGGCGAGTCGCCTCAGCTCGTCGACATGAACGGTGACGGCAAGCCGGAGCTCCTCTGCCACACGAGCGACGCCGTGAAGGATCCGAAGAACAACAAAGGCCGACATGGCGGCCAGTTCGGCTTCGCTGAGATCGACTGGAAGAATCCGTTCGGCAAGGCCCGCTTCCGCCCGATCACGCCGAAGAACAAGGCCAACGACCAGAAGATCTTCAAGTATACGCACGGCTACGGCGCCGGCGACGTCAACGGCGACGGCCGGATGGACATCCTCGAAGCCAACGGCTGGTATGAACAGCCCGCCGACATCTCCAAGGACTCCGACTGGAAGTTCCACGCCGCCAATTTCGGTGTCGGTGGCGCCCAGATGTATGTCTACGACGTGAACAAGGACGGCCGTAACGACGTCATCACGAGCATCAAGGCGCATAGCTACGGACTCTCCTGGTTCGAACAGAACAAGGACGGCTCCTTCAAGGAGCACGTGATCCTCGGCAAGACCAAGGAAGACAACGCCGACGGCAAGGGCTTCAGCCAGATCCACGCGGTCGAGCTCATGGACATGAACGGAGACGGCCTGCCCGACATCATCTGCGGCAAGCGCCGCTGGGCACACGGCATCAAGGGCGACGACGAGCCCAACGCCGACCCGGTACTCTACTGGTTCGAACTGAACCGCGACGGCAAGGGCGGCGCGAGCTTCACCCCGCGCCGCATCGACTCCGACAGCGGCGTCGGCACCCAGTTCTTCGCCGGCAAGGTGAATCAGGACGCCAAGCCCGACATCGTCATCGCCAACAAGCATGGCGTCTACGTCTTCACCCAGAAATAAGCCCCTGCACATTCCCCATAAAGGGGTCAGACCCTATCAATGGGGTCTGACCCCTTTATCTTAACCCCTCCATGCGTCTCCTCCTCTTACTGTTGCTCACCCTGACCGCTGTCGCCGCCGACCGACCCAACGTGCTCTGGTTCATCGTGGATGACATGTCCGCGAACTTCGGCAGCTATGGCGAGACCACCATCGCGACCCCGAACGTGGATCGGCTCGCCAAGGAAGGCACCCGCTTCAGCCGGGCCTACGTGACGGCGCCGGTCTGCTCGCCCTGCCGCTCCGCGCTGGTGACGGGGATGTATCAGACGACGATAGGGGCGCACCACCACCGCAGCGGTCGCGGCGAACTGAAGATCACCCTGCCCAAGGAGGTCACGCCCACGCCTAAGCTGTTCCAGCAAGGCGGGTACTACACCTGCATCGGCAGCGGCCTGCCGGACCTCGATCATCGCGGCCTTCCTTTCGGCGCCGGGAAAGGCAAGAAGGCCAAGGCCGGCACGGGCAACCGCCTCGGCAAGACGGACTATAACTTCGAGTGGGACAA
>DBCN01000116.1:22281-24496 GCA_002293065.1 Opitutia bacterium UBA957 | reverse complement strand
CCACTCATCGCTTTCTGGCCGGGCGTGACCAAAGGCGGCGTCGTCGACCCGACGCCCGCCATCACGCTCGACCTCTACCCCACCGTCCTCGAGATGACGGGCGTCAAGCCCCTCACCGCACAAGTCGACGGTCGCAGCCTCGCCCCCGTGCTCCGCGGCGGCAAGCTCGACCGCGACGCCATCTACTGGCACTACCCGCACTATCACCCAGGTGGGGCGACGCCTTACAGCGCGATCCGCAAGGGCAACCTGCGTTTGGTCCACTTCTACGAGGACAACCGCGACGAGCTCTACGACCTCGCCCAGGATATCGGCGAGACCAAGGACCTCGTCCCTTCCCAGCCAGCGAAGGCCAAAGAACTTCGCGCCCAGCTGGACGCCTGGTTGAAGACGGTCGACGCCCAATTGCCCACGGCGAACCCGAACTACGACCCCAACGCGGGCAAGGCCAAGGGTCCCGCAGGCAATAAAGCCAAGAAGTAAGCTTACTTAGCTTCGGTCTTCTTCTTGGCGGCGTTCTTGGCGGCCTTGGCCTGACGTTCGCGATGCGTACGCTGGCCCGTGGCGTCGGGATCGTCGACCTCGGGAACCTTGAGCTCGGCGCGGAGGCGCTTCAGACGGATCTCCAAGTCCGCCTGGATGTCGGCATAATCGGCCTGGCCGGCGAAGCTCTTCAGCTCGAGCGGGTCCTTCTCGTTGTCGAAGAGGTCCACGGCGTCATGACCGATGCCGTAGTAGCGCACCAATTTGTAGCGATCGGTGATCACGCCGTAATGCGGCGAGACGCGGTGCGGCTCCGGGTATTCGTAATAGTGGTAGTAGAATTCCTTGCGCCAGTCGGACGGCACCTGTCCGGCCAGCAACGGACGCAGGCTGCGGCCTTGCATGTCCGCGGGGGCGGCGACGCCGGCCATGTCCAGGAAGGTCTGGGCGAGGTCGACGTTCGCGACGAGGGACTTGTTGACGGAGCCGGGGGGCGTGACCCCGGGCCAGCGCACCAACAGGGGCGTGCGGACCGACTCCTCGAAGATCCAGCGCTTGTCGTACCAGCCATGCTCGCCGAGGTAGAAGCCTTGGTCCGAGGAGTAGACGATGATCGTGTTCTCCATGAGGCCTTCGTCCTCGAGGAACTTCAGCATGCGGCCGACGTTGTCGTCGACCGACTTCACGCAACCCAGGTAGTCATGCATGTAGCGCTGGTAGCGCCATTTCACGAGGTCGCGCCCCTTCAGGTCGGCCTTCCGGAAGGCTTCGTTGATCGGATTGTAATACGCATCCCAGACCATGGCCTGCTCCGGGGTGATGCCGGGAGGATGCACCAACTTCATGTCGAGCGGATAGAAGGTCTTCTCGAGGCTCATGTCCTGATCGCCGACCACGAACGCCCGATCCTTGTAATCATCGAACAACGTCGCCGGCTCGGGATAGACGCGGCCCTTGTCCCAACCGAGGTCAGCGAGGTTCGGCGACCACTCGCGATGCGGGGCCTTCTGCTGGCACATCAGCATGAAGGGCTTGCTCTTGTCGCGGGCCTTGAGCCACTCCATCGAAACATCGGTGGTGATGTCCGTCACGTAGCCGGAAGTCTTGACGATGCCCTTGGCCGTCTTCATCGGCGGGTTGTAGTAGATGCCCTGCCCCAGCAGGATCTGCCAGTAATCGAAACCTTGTGGGTCGCTGTTGAGGTGCCACTTGCCGATGAGGGCGGTTTGGTAGCCGGCGGCGCGGAGCAACTTCGGGAAAGTCGTCTGGGCGCCGTTGAAGACGGAGTTGGTGTTGTTGTAGAAACCGTTCAGGTGGGAATACTTCCCGGTCAGGATGACGGCTCGGCACGGGCCGCAGATCGAGTTCGTGACCAGGGACCGGTCGAAGCGCATGCCCTCCTTGGCGATGCGGTCGATGTTGGGCGTCTGGATCAGCTTGCGGGAATCCCCGTACGCGCTGATGGCCTGATAAGCATGGTCATCGGAATAGATGAAGATGATGTTCGGCTGCTTGGCGGGCGGGGCGGCCGACAAAGCAATCGCGCTGAACAGGAACAGGCAGAATCGGGTGAGCATGGGGCGGATGGGGGGCGGAGCGGACTGTGGCCGATAATTCCCACATTACAAGGAAACGTCAGGAACCCCTCCACGGATCGGCTGTCCTTACCTGCATGCCCCCTCTCATAGTCCTGCTCGCCTGCTGGGCGTGCTCGGTCCTAGCCGAACCGGAC
>DBCN01000116.1:8017-22214 GCA_002293065.1 Opitutia bacterium UBA957 | reverse complement strand
TCGCCCTCGGGGTCCATCACGCCGGCATTAATGTTAACCTCCCTGCCCTGCTTTCAGCTGAACCCAAGCCGGGCCAGCCGACCCTCACGGTCGACGGGTTCACTTTCAGCTTCAATGAGGCCTACGCCAAGAGCCTCGACCGCACCATCAAAGGACTGTCGGACAAGGGTATCGTCGTAAACCTCATCCTCATTTCCTACCGAACGAAGAACGCCCGGCTTCGTGAAATCGCCATCCACCCGCAAGCGAGCGACACGGAAGGCACCGTCATGGCGGCCAATACGGTCACGCCCGAAGGCCGCGCCTGTTATAAGGCCGTGACGGAGTTCATCGCCGCGCGCTGGTCGGGCCTAGATAAGACCCACGGCCGCGCTTGGGGCTGGATCATCAGCAACGAGGTCAACTCGCATTGGCAATGGCATCAGATGGGTCCCGCCACAACCGAACAGGTGGCCGCGCAATACGAAGACCAAACCCGTCTGGCTTGGTCTTCGCTGCGCAAGCACTCGACGAACGCCCGGGTCTACATCTCACTGGAACACCACTGGACCGCCAAGGGCAACGCTAGCCCAACCAAGGCCTGCGCGGGTCGCGAGCTGCTCGAAACTTTCGCCAAGAAAGCCAAAGAGCGCGGTGACTTCGACTGGCATTTGGCGTACCACCCCTACCCCGCCAACCTTTTCAATCCTCGGACCTGGCAGGATAAGGTGACCTTCGATGACCAGACGAATAAGATCACGTTCAGGAATCTGGAGGTCCTGACCCGCAAGTTGGCCACGCCCGAGTTGCTCCATCAAGGCAAGCCCCGTCGCCTGAGCTTCACCGAACAAGGTTTCAATGTGGGGAAGGCTCCGAACGCGGAAGAACTTCAAGCCGCCGGCTACGCGTACGCTTGGGAAAAAGTCCAACGCCTACCGGGCATCGATGCTTTCATCTATCATCGACAGGTCGACCATTCCCTCGAAGGCGGCCTCAAACTGGGTCTTTGGGAAAACAAACCGGGCTCCATCGCCGATCCAGCTCGGCAACGTCCCGTCTGGTTCCTCTTCAAAGCCGCCGGCACTCCGGAGTGGACCACCACCGCCGCCCCCTATCTCAAGACCTGTGAGCTGAAGAGCTGGGATGAAGTGATGGGGAAGTGAGGGGGGAAGTAGAGCACAGAGTACGGAGTTCAGATTACTGAAAGCAAAGAGGCGTTTATAGAACTCGGGAGGATCGTTCTTCTTCACGCTGCCTCGTCCCTCTGTAATCTGAACTCTGTACTCTGTAATCTAAACTCCAATCTTCATCCTCCCTTGCTCCCTAGCCATCCGCCCCCCTATCTTGTACTTCATGCAGGGCTTCGTCCTCGGATTCGATGTGGGTACCAGCGGCGTGCGCGCCCTCGCCGTAGATGCCCGTGGGCAAGTCCTCGGCGCGGGCTCCGCCAAACTGCCGCCGACACTGGTCACTGGCCAGCGCCGCGAACAACACCCAGACGACTGGTGGTACGGATTGCAGGCCGCCTGCCGCGCGCTCGGCAAGCAGGTTGACTTGAGCAAAGCACGAGCCGTCGCCCTGGATGCGACTTCGGGCACGATCCTACCCGTGGACGAATCCAGCAGCCCGCTGGCGGCAGGTCGCATGTATGACGACGCCGATACGGAAGACCTCTCGGCGAAGATCGCCGCCCTCGCCCCCCAGGAAAGCGCCGCCCACGGAGCCACCTCGCCTGCCGCCCGCGCCTTGGCTTGGCTGGAGTTGCCGAACCTGCATTGCATCCTGCATCAGGCGGATTGGCTTAACCGTAAACTCGGTTCGGAAGACTTCATCACCGACGAGAATAACGCCCTCAAGACGGGTTACGATCCGATCGCGCGGGCTTGGCCGACTTGGCTGGAAACCCTCGGCCTACCGCATGCCCGCCTTCCGAAGGTGGCCCCCGTCGGGACACCCATCGGCAAGGTGGACGCCATCGCCGCGAGTTTCCTCGGCATCCCCGCGGGCATCACGCTGGGCGCCGGCACGACCGATGGCTGCGCGACGTTCCTCGCCAGCGGCGCCAGCCGCGTCGGCGAAGGAGCCACGGCGCTTGGTTCGACCATCGTCCTGAAGCTGCTAAGCGCTCGCCCCATCTTCGCGCCACAGTACGGCATCTACAGCCATCGGCTCGGTGACCAATGGCTCGCCGGCGGCGCCTCCAACTGCGGCGGGAAAACCTTGTCCGCGCTGTTCTCCGAGGAAGCGGTCGTGGCTTTATCCGCCGGGCTCGACGTTACCAAGCCGACCGGGCTCGACTACTACCCCTTGGCCGCCAAGGGCGAACGCTTCCCCATCGCCGATGCCCAGCTGGCTCCACGCCTGACTCCTCGACCGACGGACGACGCCATCTTCCTGCAAGCCATCCTCGAGGGTTTCGCCCGCGTCGAAAAACTGGGCTACGACCGACTCGCAGAACTCGGCGGCCCCAAACTCACCGCGGTACGTCACGCCGGGGGCGGCTCCCGCAATGCGGCTTGGATGAAACTCCGCGCCCAACATCTCGCCGTACCGCAGACCATCGCCTGGAGTGAAGAAGCCGCCGCCGGCAGCGCCCGCTTGGCCTGGCGCGCCCTCGGCCACGAACTCAAACTTGCATGAGCACTTTACGAAACATCCATGGACTGGCCGAAGTCGCCGACCAGTACGGCGTTCTGCTCGTCGACCAATTCGGCACGCTCCACGACGGCCAGACACCCTACCCACACGCCGCGGAAGCGTTGGTCCGCTATCGCGCTACCGGCGGCAAAGTCATCGTGCTCTCGAACTCCGCCAAATCGGGTGACGACAACCGTGAACGACTGAAAGGCTTCGGTTTCGATGAACGTCATTTCGATGGCGTCGTGACCTCGGGCGATGCCGCCCAAGCCGCCATGCGTACCGGGGCGCTGGGCAGCGCCTTCCAGCCCGGCGGCAAGATCCACATCTCCGGCAAGCCGGGCGCCGACTACGGCTTCGGCGCTTTCGGTTTCAGCATCGTTTGGCCGGATGACGCCGACGGCATCATCTTGGCTGCCTGCCAAGAACCGGACCGTAATTGGCGGCAACAGATTCGCGACCTCCTCGGCGCCGCCCGCCGCGGCGTCACGGTCGCCGTCTGCAACCCTGACCTCGAAATGCTCACGCCCAAAGGCGTCCGACCCTCCGCGGGCGCCATCGCGTTGGAACTCGCGCGCGCCGGCGCCGTCCTGCACACGTTCGGCAAACCGCACATCGACATCTACCGCACCGCCCTCGCCGCCGCCGGCAATCCCCCTCCCTCCGCCGTGCTCGCCATCGGCGACAGCCCCGAACACGACCTCCAGGGCGCGGCGAATGCCGCCCTCGACGGTGCCCTTGTGCGGACCGGCATCATGGTTGGACAAGACGACGCAGCCTTGTTGCCGCGGCTACCGAAGCGAACCGAACGTCCTTGGTTAAGCCTGCCAGAACTCCGCTGGTGATCAGCAGCCCGACTGCGCCGTATTTCCGCGCCCCTTGGGCTTACCGTTGATGCAATAGGGGCAGGATTTCTCGTAGACGTATTCCGGCAGGCGCTGCTCGGCCTTGGTCAGGGGCATCTGACAGTTGAAGCAGATGACCGACTCCGTCTCGCGCAGATCGGGACCAACGCCGACGCGGTGATCGAAGACAAAACATTCCCCGTCGTAATGGGCCCCGCCGACTTCCTCGAAATACTTGAGGATGCCGCCATCGAGCTGCAGGATGTTCGTGTAGCCCTCCATCTCCATGAAGGGGCCGGCCTTCTCGCAGCGGATGCCGCCCGTGCAGAACATCACCACCGGCTGCGACTTGAGCTCAGGCGATAGTTTGCGGACAGCTGTAGGGAAATCGCGGAAATTCGCCACGCCGGCCGGTAAGGCGCCCTTGAACGTCCCCAGGCGGACTTCGTAATCGTTGCGCGTATCGAGCAGGACCAAGGGCCGACCTTCATCGAGCCAGGCCTTGAGCTCGCGGGCGGAGATTTTCGGGGAAGCCTTCCTGACCGGGTCGACCCCCTCGACGCCGAAGGCGATGATCTCCTTCTTCACCTTCACCAGCATACGCTTGAAGGGCTGATGTGAACTCGGACTCTCCTTCGGCTTGATGTCCGCCAAGCCCGGAAAGGTTCGGATGAAATCCACGACCACCGCCAACTGCGCCGGCGTGCCCGCGAGGAAGAAATTGATGCCTTCCTCCGCCAAAAGAATCGTCCCTTTCAGGCCGTGCGCACGGCAAAGGGCCAAGAGCCCTTCCTTGCGCTCCTCGAGGCGATCGAGGGTGGCGAACTTATAGCAGGAAAGATTGATGACCGCCGTGGACATGCCCCGACATCAGAAGAACCTCGGGCCACGGACGCAAAGGCGAAAACGCCACACGCCCTGTTCTTGCCTTTCCCCTGCCCATCCCTAGCCCTATTCCCGTCAGTCCGCCCTGTCATGTCGTCCGACGAACTCTCCCTCAGCCCCATCGGCCATATCCGCTGCGGGAAGACGCTGAAGTTCAACGCACGACACCAGCCCAATGAGCAGTTACCAGAGACCAACGTCCTCGAGCTCATCCCTGGCGATAAATACGTCAAGGCCCTCAAAGACCTCGTCGGATTCGACCGCATTTGGCTGCTGTGGTGGTTCCACCGCAACAAAGACTGGCGCCCCGAGGTACTCCCGCCACGCGGCCCAGCCAAACGACGCGGGGTCTTCGCGACCCGCTCCCCGCACCGGCCCAATGCGCTCGGGATCACGCCCGTCCAACTCCTCGGCATCAAGAAGAACCTCCTACTTCTGGGCCCCTGCGACCTCGTCGACGGGACCCCCGTCTTCGACATCAAACCCTATATCCCCGCCTACGACTCCTTCCCCGAATCCAAAGCCGGGTGGATTGACGAAGTCGATGCGGCCATGAGCGCCCCGCCAGCGTTCACCGTCGAGCACACACCCGTGGCGACGGAGCACCTGCGTTGGCTCAGGGAAGCCTGGTCGATTGATTTCACGGAGCGCATGCTGGAAATCCTGACCCGCGACCCGACGCCGCATCGGACGCGTCGCATCCGCAGCCGGCATGGAGACCTCTTCGACATCGGTTGCGGGGCTTGGTATGCCGTCTTCAAGGTCGAGGGAACCGTCATCACGGTGCTGCACCTGAAGCCATCGTTCCCGCTCAAATTCCTCACGGACCCCACTCGCCCGGAGCTGCCGGACAAGGACGCCCAGCTGGCTTTCCGGGCGAAGTGGCCCGAGTTCGTCGACTAGCTGGTTTTAAGAGTGATATTGGCGGGTGAATAACTGGAACCTGCGGGTCGCATTTTAGTCTTATGTCCGCTGGGCGAAGCCCTATACCCAACCCCACCCCACCCCTTACCCATGCGTCCTCCCCTGCGCTCGTTCCTCACGCTGTCCGTCCTTCTGGCCAGCGCCCTCAGCGCCTTCGCCGAGGCGAAGCTCACGCTCCAAGACGGCGATCGCGTCCTGCTCATCGGCGACGTCCTCATCGAGCGCGAAAACAACTTCGGCTACCTGGAGACCAAGATGCGCCGCGAATTCCCCGGCCGCAATTTCGCCGTCCGCAACCTCGGTTATAGCGGCGACAGCCCCCTCGGCGCTTCGCGCGCGAGTTTCGACCCCGTCGCCAAGGGCGTGGACAGCCTGAAGGAACAGCTCGCGGTCGTGAAGCCGACCGTGGCGATCCTCGGCTACGGCATGGCGGCGAGCCTGAACGAACTCACCTACCGTAAGAACGATCCCGTTCTCAACCCGGACCCCGCCCGCTACGGCCTCGACCACAGCCCCGCCAAATTCCGCCGCGAGATGCTCCAGCTCATGGACCTCATCACCGCGGCCAGCCCGGGCGGGAAGGTCCGCTTCGTTTTCGTCGGCCCCATCCAGCATGAAGACCTCCGGGCTTCGCGTCCGCGCTTGCCCGATCCTGCCGAGCACAACGCCATCTTGGCGGAATACGCGAAGGTCCTGCGCGAACTCGCCGCCGAAAAGAACGCGCCCTTCATCGCCGCCGAATGGCAAAACACCGCCGGCATCAAACTCGCCCACGGCACCGACAACGGCGTGCACCTGAACGCCCGCGGCTACCGCGCCCTGGCCACGAGTTTCGCCCAGCAGTTAGGTTGGAAGGTCGATGCCACCCAGTGGGACAAGGAAGACGCCGCCCAGGCTTCGCTCCGGGAGGCCATCCTCCGCAAGAACGCCCTCTTCTTCCACCGCAGCCGGCCCGCCAACTACACCTACATCTTTGGCTTCCGCCGCGGCGAACAAGGCCGCAACGCCGTTGAAATCCCGAAGTTCGACCCCCTCGTCGATAAAGCCGAAGCCAACGCCATCGGCATCTCGGCCGGCAAACCCAGCACCCTGCCGCCCGAACCGAAGTCCGAAACCCAACTCAAGAAATTGCCGTCGCTGCCCCGTCCGGACTTCAAACTCGAGCCTGGCCTCGAAATCACGCTCTTCGCCGAAAACCCCCTGCTCGAAAAACCCGTCCACATGAATTGGGACACGCTCGGCCGGCTCTGGGTGGCGACGTCCAACACCTACCCGCAGGTGAATCCCGATGACCTCGGCGCGCAGATGGAAAACAACGCCTCCAAGTTCGGCCCTTCGACCGGCAACGACAGGATCATCCTCTTGGAGGACACCAATAAGGACGGCATCGCGGAATCCTCGCGCATCATCGCGGACAAGTTGCTCATCCCCGCCGGCGTCGCCCCGGACAACCGCGGCGGCTGCTTCGTCGGTGCCAGCACCGAACTCCTCCACCTCAGCAAACCCGGCGAAGACGGCCTACTCAGCGAGCGGCGCATCCTCTTCAGCGGCTTCGGCACCGAAGACACCCACCACATCATCCACTCCCTTCACTGGGGCGTCGATGGTCGCCTGTACTTCCACCAGACCATCTACATCCACTCGCACATCGAAACCCCGTGGGGCTTGATCCGCGCGAACTCGGGTGCGGCCTTCGCCTACGACCCGGAGAGCGAGCGGCTAGAAGTCCATTCCAAGGGCCTCGTCAATGCTTGGGGGCAACAGGAAGACCTCTCCGGCCAGACCTTCCTCACCTCCGGTGCGGACGGCAATGGCATCAGCTGGGGCTTCCCCGGCGCGGTGCTCAATGCGACCGAAGGCGCCCGCCGCACCATCAGCAGCATCAGCCCCGGTTCCTACCCCAAGTTCTGCGGCTTGGAGATCGTGCAAAGCCCCCTCTTCGGCGCCGAGTGGCAAGGCAACGCCATCACGAATGACTTCCGCGCCCACCGCATCGTCCGCTTCGCCTTCAACGACTTCACAGCCGACGCCAAGCCCAAGTCGGGCTACATCACCAAAGCCCAACCAGACATCGTGCGGACCAGCGATGCGTCGTTCCGCCCGATCGGCGTCGCGATGGGACCCGATGGCGGCATCTACGTCGCCGACTGGACGAACCCGATCATCAACCACGGCGAAGTCGATTTCCGCGATCCCCGCCGCGACAAGCAACGCGGACGCATCTGGCGCATCGCCCCGGCCGGCAGCAAGCCGCTCGCCTGGCAACCCCTCGCCGGTCAAACGCCCGCAGCGCTGCTGACCAAACTGACCTCGCCGAGCCGATGGGAATTCGAACAAGCGCGGCGTGAACTCCTCCTCCTTGACCAAGCCACCTTGCAGAAGGCCCTCAGCGGTTGGGCCAAAGATGAAGTCTCGCGCCGCCATGCGGCATGGTTGCTCAGCGGCCGCACCGACAGCCTCGCCGATCTCCTGGGGATGCTGAAGAGCGCCGACCCCGTCACCGTGCAGGTCGCCCTCCGCGAGCTCGGGAAGGCCAACCGGTTGGTGCAGCCCAACGACGTCGGCGCGATCGCCGCCACCCTGAAGCACGCCAATCCGCGCGTGCAGCTGGAGGCCCATCGGGCTTTGGCGCGGGTCGGCACCTTCGCCGCGGCGGATGCCCTCCTCGACAACCTCCCCAACAACCCGGAGGACAACTTCCTCGACTTCGCCGCGTGGACGAGCCTCAACGAAATCGCGCAAGCCTGGCTCAGCGCGGTGGTCGCCCAGCCGAACCTGCTCAACGGCCGGGAAGCCAAGTTAGATCGACTCGTGAAGACCGCCGATCCCGTGGTCAGCGGACCGCACATCCAAGCCCTGTTCAAGGGACGCACCATCGATGCGGCCGGCAGCGGGCCATGGATCGAACTCATCGGCAAGGCGGGTGGTGCCACCGAGCTCACGCAACTCTTCGGCCTGGTGACCCAAGCCGACGCCCTCCAGCCCGCCGCGCGCGTGCGGGCCGCCGGCGCGCTGGTCGACGCTGCCCTCACGCGCAACGTCCGCCCCACCGGTGATCTCGCCGCGCTCGGTGCCCTCTTCCAATCCGACAACCGCGACCTACGTCTGGCGGCGGTTCGCCTCAGCGGGGCGTGGAAATTAGCGGCGTCCGTCCCCGAAATCGCCAAGCTGGCCGGTCAAGAAAAGGACCCGGCCGCCCGCGACTTCGCCTTCAAAGCCCTCCGTGACATCGGACAACAAGCCTCGGTGAACGCGCTGAAGTCACTCGCTGCCGAAAACCAACCGCTGTCCGTCCGCCGCGGCGCCCTCATCGGCCTCTCCGTGCACGCCCCCGTCGAAGCGTTGAAGGTGCTGCCGGGCGTGTTCACCCAGCTGAAGAAGAACGAGGCCTTGGCGACGTGGCAGGAACTCTTCACGAATGCCGCCTTCGCGGCTCGTCTGGCCAAGAACTTCCCTCAGGACCTGACGCCCGAAGCCTACGCCACCGCGCTGCAAGCCGCCAAGGGCTCAGGCCGGACGGGCAAAGCCCTGGTCGATGTCCTCACCCCGCTCACCGGCGGCAAGGCGGGCGAGCGCGACTACAACGCCGAAGTGAATAGCATGGTGAATGCACTCAAGCGTGGCGCCGACCCGGTCGAAGGTGAAATCGTCTACCGCAAGAATGGCTGTGCGCTCTGTCACGCCATCGGTGGGGCCGGCGGTAAACTTGGCCCCGACCTCTCCAGCCTCGGTGCCAGCGCGCCCATAGACTACATCGTCGAGAGCGTCATCAACCCCGCCGCGAAGATCAAGGAAGGTTACCATGGCTTTGCTTTCACGATGAAAGACGGCAGCGTCCTCACCGGCATCCCGGCGCGCGAAACCACCAGCGACATCATCATCCGACCGGGCCCAGGCGTGGAACTCCCCGTCAGCAAAGCCAACCTCGTGAAGCGCGAGAACATCGGCAGCCTCATGCCCGCGGGGCTGGTGGATGGCCTCGACTTCGTACCCAAGCGGAGCCTCTACGCCTTCCTCGGCGAAATCGGCAAACCGGGCCCCTTCGACACCAGCAAGAACAACGTCGCCCGCGCGTGGACCTTCCAAGATCAACCCCCCGGCGCGTTGGCCAAGTCGGGCACTCCCGTGACCATCTATTCGCTCATCAACGGACAACTCCTCAAGGAATTCAACCCCGGACGACTCTACGCCGAGGCCCGCTTCACGGCCTCCGCGGCGACCACCAAGCCGCTGCAACTGACGGGCGTCAAAGCCGCGTGGCTCGATGGCAAACCGCTTGAACTGAAGGATGGCAAGTCCTCCACGGTCGTCGCCGCCGGCAACCATTCCCTCGTCGTCGAACCCGATCTCACCTCCCCTTACTTCAAGGCGCAGTGGGATGACGTCACCTTCCTCGGCGACTGAGGCATGTCCCAGCGTCACCGCCTCGCGTTCCTCGGCCTGCTGGCAGCGGCCTTCGGTGTCGCCTGCACAGCCGGGTCGGACGCGCCGCAGGCTCAAGCTACAACGGACGCACGTAAGTCCAGCGCCGCCGCCCCCTTCGCCACTAAAGCGCGGACAGCCAGCAGCGCTGGCGATTTCACCGAAGCGGCCAAGGGGTACGAGGACTACCTGGCCGCACTGGCGAAAGACGGAGCCCGTGGCTCCGCCGATTACGCCAACGGCCTCACGCAACTGGCCGGTTGCCATTACCGCTTACGCGATTTTCCCCAGGCCATCCGTTGCTACCGTGAAGCCTTGGCCTGCGAGACGGTCCGCCTCGGGCCCGACCACGAGGACGTGACCGGCCTGTGGAGCATCCTCGCCAGCGTGGAACTGCGCCAGGGCAACGCCCCCGAAGCGGAACGCATCCAGCGTAAGCTCTTGGCGACCGAATACCGCCTGCACACCCGCGGTCGCCGCGAGGCCGCCACCATCCTGACCAACTTGGCCGAAGCCCTCGAAGCCCAAGGCCGGGAGCATGAGGCTGCCCAGTGCCGCCAGGAGGCCAAAGACATCCGCCATAAGCTCTGTGAAGAGTGTTGAACGGGTATTTCCGACCACCCCTTGACAGATTCAAGCCCTTAGGCACCCCTAAGTGGGAACCAATGCGGCCGAATGGGAACTAAATGAGGTTGCCCAGCCCCGCTTGACACGCACCCCTTGACAGCCGTGGCCCGCATTTCCCGCAGATCCATCGACGACCTTCGCCAAAGGGCGGATATCGTCGCGTTGGCGGGTGACTACACCCAGATGAAGCAGCGCGGGCGGGATTGGTGGGGCCTCAGTCCGTTCAAGTCCGAGAAGAACGCCTCCTTCAAGGTCAACCCCGATACCGGCCTCTGGTATTGCTTCAGCACGCAGCAAGGTGGCGACGTCTTCAAGCTCGTCATGACCCGCGAAGGCCTGGACTTCCCCGAGTCGATCGAACGCGTCGCCATGCGCTTCGGCTTCCAGCTCGAGTACGAGAACGGCGGCGAAACCAGTTCCGAGCGCTCGATGCGCGGCCAGCTCCTGGAGATCCACGAACTCGTCGCCGACTACTGGCGGCGCTGCTTCCTCGAGGACGCCGTCCATGGCGATTGGATCAAGAACTATTGGACCGAGAAGCGACGCTTCGACCTCGCCGTCGCCGACGACTTCGGCATCGGGTTCGCGCCGGTCGACGACTCGAAGCTCATCCCCGGCCTCCTCAAGAAAGGCTACGCCAAGGAGGCCATCGCGCAGACGGGCCTGTTCTTCGGGACCGACCGCGTCCCCGACCCCGCCCGCTGGCGTTGCCGCTTCCGGGGCCGGCTGGTCATCCCCATCCGCGACATCCAAGGCCGCGTCATCGCCTTCACCGCGCGCACCCTGGACATCACCCCGCAGGATGACCCGTCGCGGGAGGCCAAGTACGTCAACTCGCCGGAAACGGAACTCTTCAAGAAGTCCCGCACCGTCTTCAACCTCGACCGCGCCCGCACCGTCCGCAAAGGCGAAGAGCCGTTCGTGCTGGTCGAAGGCCAACTCGACGCCATCCGCTGCCATTCGGCGGGCATCCCGGGCGTGATCGCCGCCCAAGGCACCGCGGTCACCGAGGAACACCTGTCGCAGCTCCGCCGCTTCACGCAACGCCTCATCGTCTTCCTCGATGCCGACGCCGCCGGCCAGAAGGCGGCGCTCCGGCTCCTACCCATCGGCCTGCGGGAAGGCTTGGATATCCGTTTCCTCTCCCTCCCG
Organism: Opitutia bacterium UBA957; assembly: GCA_002293065.1. GTDB lineage: Bacteria > Verrucomicrobiota > Verrucomicrobiia > Opitutales > UBA953 > UBA953. Next base: position 10,743 of record DBCN01000116.1, on the reverse strand, counting down.
GGCGGCAAGGATCCGGATGAATATTTCTCGACGCATTCCGCGGAAGCTTGGCCCGCCCTCGTGGCGACCGCGCGGAGCGCGATGCAGTTCTGCGTCCAGTCCATCATCCCCGAAGGCGCCAGCAACATGCCGCTCGCGCAACGCTTGGCGCTGCTGGAAACGCTCTTCCCGATCGTCGAGCAAGCCGGGGCCGAGGAGATCGTCCGCGAGGCCCTGAACGAAGCCGCCCGGCACGCCGGCATCGGCATCCGCGAGATGCACATGGCCTACGAACGCCATGTGGCGACGGCCGCCGCCCAACGCCCCGCCGCCCAACTCGGTCGGGCTGAACCCGTCGAGGTCCCACCTGTCAAGGGGGGGGGCTTGACAACCCCGGAGGAAGACCTGATATTGCTCCTTCTCCGGCATGAATCGTTCTTCCTTCCAGTCGCCCAAGCCTTGCCGCTGGAATGGATCGATCAAGCCGGCCGCGGAGGCAGCCTCCTGATGGCCCTTTTGAACGAAGCGGTCCACGGACACTTCCATGGCGTCCGCGAGGCGATCAATGCGCTGGACGACGACCTGCGCGATGAAGCCGCCCGGCTTTCTTCCGTCCCCCAGGTGGACACCGATAAGCACGAGGAACTCCTCCTCCGCGCCAACAGCATCCTCAAAGCCTTCCACCAGCGGCAACTCCAAGGGCAGACCCGACGCCTCGATTCCCTGATCGCGTCCACGCCGCGCGAAGACATCGCGGCGCTGAATGCGTTGCAGGCCCAGAAGATCGCGCTGCGCAAGGCCCACACGACGCCCCCTTCCCTTTCCTGAACCTCCATGCCCGACAAGAACGCCAAGAAGTCCACCAGCAAAGCCGCCAAGGCGCCTGCGAAAGCGGTGCCCGCCAAAGCCAAGGCACCCGTGAAGCCCGCGCCCAAGGCGGTCGCCAAACCGATGAAGCCCGTTGCCAAGGTACCGGCGAAGGTCCCCGCCGCGACCAAGGCCGTCGTGGCGCCGAAGCCGACCGCCCCGAAAGCCGGCGCGAAGCCCGTTAAGCCCGCGGCCAAAATCGCCCCGGCCGCCAAGGCCGTCGCGCCAACCGCCAAACCTCCGCTCGCCGCGGCCAAAGCCCCGACCGGCAAGGTGGGCAAGCCGATCGTCCCGCAGAAACCCGCCCCGGCCCTCAAGGCCCCGACCCCTTCCATCACCAAGGACGTCAACGAGAAGGTCCAGCAACTCGTCGTGCTCTCGAAGAAGAACGGCTTCGTCACCGTCCAGAACATCAACGAGGTCATCCCCGACAGCGCCACCGACCCGGAGCTGATCGAGAACATCATGAACATCCTCGATAACCTCGAGATCAAGCTGCTCGACGAAGACGAAGTGGAGACCTATCAGCGCAAGATCGACGAGTCCGAGGAGGAAGCCGCGCGCGTCGTGCCGGCCGATGCCCCTTACGATCCGTTCAACGTCTACCTGAAGCAGATGGGCCACAAGCCCCTCCTCACCCGCGAACAGGAAGTCGAAATCTCCAAGCGCATCGAAGACGCCGAACTCCGCGCCCAGGAATTCCTCTTCTCCTGCTGGCTGACCCTGCCCTACCAGCTTGACCTCGCGCTGAAGGTCCTCCGCAAGGAAGAACGCTTCGACAAGGTCGTCATCGACAAGAAGGTCGAGTCGCGCGACGCCTATTACAAGATGCTTCCGAAGGCCACCGAGGAGTGCACCAAACTGCAAGTCCGCTTGGACAAGGGCTGGCAGAAATACCTCGAAGAGACCGACGAAGCCAAGCGTCCGAAGACCCGCGAGGCTTACCGCAAACTTGAGCTCGCCGCCAAGGAAGGCTGCAAGGACATCCTCCGCAAGTTCTGCTTCAAGATGAAGCTCTTCGAAGAATGGCTGGAGCTCCCCGAGCTCAAGGCCGACCTCGAAGACTGCCGCAACCTCGTCGAGCCGGCCCCGGTCATGCGCGGCCACGTCCGCGCCAAGCTGGCCCGCAAGCCCGAGATTTCCGCGACCCGCGCCAAGGAAGTCGAACGCCGCTGGCGCCTGCTGCCGACCGAACTCCTCAACCTCGTCCGCAACGTGCGCAAGCACATGGACGAAGCCCAGAAGGCGAAGACCGAGATGGTCGAGCACAACCTCCGCCTCGTCATCTCCATCGCGAAGAAGTATCAGAACCGCGGCCTCCTCTTCACCGACCTCATCCAGGAAGGCAACATGGGCCTCGTGAAGGCCGTCGAGAAGTTCGAGTACCGCCGTGGCTATAAATTCTCCACTTACGCCACGTGGTGGATCCGCCAAGCCATCACGCGTTCCATCGCCGACCAGGCCCGCACCATCCGCATCCCGGTCCACATGATCGAAACGCTCAACAAGGTGATGCAGGTCCAGAAGCAACTCACCCAAGAGCTCGGCCATGAACCGACGGCCGAGGAAGTCGCCAACGAGATGAACATGGCCATCGAACGCGTCCAGCAGATCATGAAGATGGCGCAGCAACCGATCTCGCTGCAATCGCCCGTCGGCGACGGCGAAGACACCTCCCTCGGCGATTTCATCGAAGACAAGTCCGCCGAAAACCCCTCCGATACGGCCTCCACGCGCCTGCTGCGCGAGAAGATCGACTTCGTCCTCCGTTCGCTCGCCGAGCGCGAGAAGGAAGTGCTCATCCTGCGCTTCGGCCTGCTCGACGGCGTCCAGCGCACCCTCGAGGAGGTCGGCCGCCACTTCAAGGTGACCCGCGAACG
>DBCN01000116.1:0-7849 GCA_002293065.1 Opitutia bacterium UBA957 | reverse complement strand
GCCACGCTCGAAGCTTTCCGCCTGAAGGGCAACGAGCCGCACGACCCGAACCGTCTGTGAGCCGCGTTGCCTGCTTCGCCGCCGGCCTGCTGCTCGCAGGTTGCGCGGTCGAACCGCCCGCCCCGGCGTCCACGGTCGAACCGGGCGGGGAATTCGGTCGCCCTTCGGGCGAGAGCCGCAATCCCCGGCTAGGGTTCGTCGGGCAAAATCCCACGGCGGCGGGTCCGCAGCTGTTGTTGCTCGCGCGCACGGCCGGGGAACTCTCCCTCAAAAAGGGCGAACTCGTGGTTAGCCGCTCCCGTGATTTAAGACCAACGGCGCTCCTGCGCATCGTGGAAATCCGTGGCCATGCGGCCCTCGCCGTCCCGCTGCGTGGACGACCGGGCGCCAACGAGGAGATCGTCCTGCCTTCGAGCCCGTTGCGTCAGCAGGCGGAAGCCTTGCCGCCGGCCCCTCCCGGCTCTTGACCTCCGGGGCAACCCCGCCCACGTTGCACCCTCCATGGCAAAGACCCAGGCAGGCATCGTCGGACTTCCCAACGTCGGCAAGTCCACCCTTTTCAACGCGTTGACCCGCTCCCGCAAGGCCGAGGCGGCCAACTACCCGTTCTGCACCATCGAACCGAACGTCGGCGTGGTGCTCGTCCCCGACGAACGCATGCAGAAGCTGCAGGCCATCGCGGGCACCAAGGTCGTCATCCCGGCCACCATCGACATCGTCGACATCGCGGGCCTCGTCGCCGGCGCCTCCAAGGGCGAAGGCAAGGGCAACGACTTCCTCTCCAACATCCGCGAGTGCGACGCCATCATCCACGTCGTGCGCTGCTTCGACAACGACGACATCGTGCACAGCATGGGCAAGGTCGACCCGGTCCGCGACATCGGCGTGATCGAAACCGAACTCATCCTCGCGGATATCCAATCGGCCGAACAACAGTTGGACCGCAACCAGAAGAAGGTGCGCAGCCAGGACAAGGAAGCCATCGCGGCCGTCGAACTCCTGACCCGACTCGTCAAGCACCTCAACGAGAACGAGCCCGCGTCGACGATGGAAGTCTCCGACGACGAGCGCAACCGCCTCAAAGCCTTCAACCTGCTTTCCGCGAAAAAGGTCCTCTTCGCCTGCAACGTCTCCGAGGCCGACCTCGCCGACCCCTCCAAGAACCATCACGTCGCCGCGGTCTCCGCCCTCATCGGCAAGCGCCACGGTTGCGAGCACGTCGTGATCTGCGCCCAGGTCGAAGCCGAACTCTGCGACCTGAGCCCGGCCGAAGCCACGGAGTTCCTGCAGTCCCTCGGCGTCACCGACTCGGGCGTCTCTTCGCTCATCCGTGGAGCCTACCACCTGCTCGGCTTGGCGACCTACTTCACCGCGGGCGAAAAGGAGGTCCGGGCCTGGACCTTCCGCCACGGCATGACCGCCCCGCAGTGCGCCGGCGTGATCCACACCGATTTCGAAAAAGGGTTCGTGAAGGCTGAAGTCGTCTCCTACGAAGACCTCGCCAAGTATGGCTCCGTCGCGGCGGCCCGCGATGCCGGCCGCTACCGCCTCGAAGGCAAAGCCTACCTCTTCAAGGACGGCGATGTGGCGCTCTTCCGCTTCACGGATTAAGGGCTAATAGCCCAAATTCCTGAGCCTGCTAACCGAAAGGACGCCCGAAAAGCGTCCTTTCGCTTTGCTATCCCTAGGAGCCCTCGCAACCATTAGGTTTAATACCTGTCTGACACCCCATGCGTCCCGCCCTCTTGTTGCTGTCGCTCGGTCTAGCGGTCATTGGCTTTGACCGAGCCGAGGCCGCCGACACCCGTCCCAACATCGTGCTGGTGATTGGCGAAGACATGGGGCCGGATACGGGGGCCTATGGCTGCAAGGACGCCCTCACCCCCAACATGGACCGGTTGGCCAAGGAAGGTGCCCTCTTTACCCGCGCCTTCACCCACTCCGCGGTTTGCGCACCTTCCCGCAGCGGCATGGTCAGCGGCATCTACCCGTTGACTTGGGGTGGGCAGAACATGCGGTCCAAGGTGATCAACCCACCCCGGCCATTCACCGAGAAACTCCGCGAAGCCGGTTACTACGTCATGTGGCCCGGCAAGACCGACTTCCAAGGCATCCCCGAGAAGAACCTCGCCAACTCCCGTGAGCTCTTGGTCAATTACGCCAACAAGCCTGACCTCAAGACGACGCCCCCCAAGCAGCCGTTCTTCGCCTACATCAACGACAGCGTCAGCCACGAGAGCCAAGTCCGCGCCAACGACGCCGCGCACGCCCGGAACACCACCGCGCTCAAGCCCGCCGACCGCCGCGACCCCGCGAAGGTCGAACTCCCGCCCTTTTACCCCGACACCCCGGAGGTTCGCCGCGAGGTTGCCCATTACCATGAGCTCGTCACGGCCGTCGATTATACGCTCGGCCGCGTCCTGGCGTGGCTGAAGGAGCATAACCTGGAAGAGAACACCATCGTCATCCTCACGGGCGACCATGGTCGGGGCATGCCGCGCTACAAGCGCTCCCCGAAGGACACCGGCACGCGCGTCCCGCTCATCGTGCGCTGGCCCGGCAAGATTCCCGCCGGCAGCATCCGCGAAGACTTCGCCAGTTGGATCGACTTCGCCCCGACCGCGCTCACCTTGGCCGGTGTACCGGTGCCGAAGGAATATGATGGCCGCTGCTTCCTGCCCACTGCGACCAATCCGCCGAAGTACGTCTACGCTTTCCGGGACTTCATGGACGAAAGTTTCGACAAGGTCCGCTCGGTCCGCGACCCGCGCTTCCGCTACGTCCGCAACCAAGCTCCGGGCGTGGATGAAGCCGGCAAAGTCGCCTACCAAGAAGTCGGCCAAACGATGCAGGCCCTCCGCAAGGCGCAAGCCGCGGGCACCTTGACGCCCCTGCAGGCCCTCTACTTCAACCCGAACCGCGCCCCCGAAGAACTGTACGATACGGTCAGCGACCCTTGGGAAGTGAAGAACATCGCCGGCGATCCGGCCTACGCCGCCAAGCTCGCGGAACTCCGTGCCGAGTGCGACCGCTGGGTCGCCCACTGTGGTCCGCTCGGAGAAATGCACGCCGACGAACTCGTCAAGAAGGGGTTCATCCAACCACGCGACGAGAAATACGTCGAACGGGCCACGACCGGTAAAGTCGCCGAAGAAACGCCGGCACCCGCCAAAAAAGGCAAAAAGAACGCCCAATAATTTCACGCCACCATGCCTCGCCTCCTGTTCCTCGCCGCCGCCGCTTTCGCGTTCGGCTGCAAACCTCAGCCCAAGATCACTTCCTATGAAGTGAAGGCCGACGCCCCCGCCACGACCGCGGCGGCCGCCCCGGCCGCCCCGGCGGCTCCGGTCGCGCCAGCGCCGGAAAAGGCCAAGGTTACCGCCGCCCCCACCCCGATGCCCGCCAATGCGGCCATGCAGGCGGAGGCTGCCAGCTTTGGCCAACCCAAGTGGGCCGAACTTCCGGCCGGCTGGACGGCGGGTGCGCCCAACGCCATGCGGAAAGGCTCTTGGATCGTCACCGGCCCAGGCGGAAGCAAAGCCGAGATCGCCGTCACCGTGTTCCCCGGCAACGTCGGTGGCACGACCGCGAACGTCAACCGGTGGCGTGGCCAGTTGGGCCTCGCGCCCGCGGCTGAAGCCGACATCCAGGCCGCCGCGCAACCGGGCAAGGTCGGCGCCGACGCCGGTCAGTATTTCCGCTTCGACTCGACGGACGGCCAGCAAGCCATGGTCGCCATGATGGTCCCCAAGAACGACTCGACTTGGTTCTTCAAGTTCATGGGTGACCGCGACGCCGTGAACGCGCAGACCGCCGCCTTCCTCAAGTTCCTCGCCACTTCCCAAATCCCGTGAACGAAACCTTCCTCGCGAAAGCGAAATCCGGCGCCGCTTGGTTCAACTTCCTGGCCTCGCTGCAGTTGACCGTCTGGTTGCTGGTAGTCTCGATGCTCTTGATTGTCCTCGGGACGCTCGAGCAAGTGAACTGGGGCGTCTGGCATATTCAGAAGGCCTATTTCAGCTCCTGGGGCTGCTTCTACCCGCTCAACACCGCCGCGAGTTTCCGCCTGCCGCTACCGGGGGGCTTCCTGCTCGGGACGCTCTTGGTCATCAACCTCATCTGCGCGCATTTCCGGCACTTCAAAATTAACGCACGCCATGCGGGCATCTCACTCATCCACGGTGGTCTCATCCTGCTGTTGGTCGGTGGTTTCGTCACCGCCGCCTTCCAAGAGGAATCCGCCATGGTCATCCCTGAAGGCGAAACCCGCGCCTTCTCCGAAGCCTTCCGCGAATTTGAGGTGGCACTTGTCGACCAGACCGAGGCGGGCAAAGCGAAGGTCGTGGTCATCCCCGACGATTTGCTCCGCACGCTGACCGACCCAACGGCCGAGCTAGCACTCGCCGGTTCGCCATTCCAAGCCAAGGTTGGTTTTTACTACCCCAACTCCGTGCTGCGGGCGAAATCGCAGATGCCCGACGGAGCAGACATCGCCGCTACGCAAGGGATTGCCGCGCGGTCACCCCTGGCGCTCAAGCGCCTGCCCGAGAGCTACAACGACAATGTCGGCAACGTGCCGAGCACGCTCGTCGAACTATTTGCCAACGGTAAATCCCTCGGCAGTTGGCTGCTCAACGCGCAGCTCACTGAGTCCTTCCCCCCACAGACCTTTGAGCATGCCGGACGTAAATATGAACTCTCCCTCCGTCGCGCCCGCACCTACCTCCCCTTCGACGTGCGGCTGGATCGCTTCACCCACGAGAAGTACCCGGGGACGGAAATCCCGCGCAATTTCGCCAGCGACGTCACTATCCAGGACAGCGGTGCTTCGTTCCCGTTCAATATCTCGATGAATCAACCCCTCCGCCATGGCGGGATGACTTTTTATCAATCTAGTTTCGGCAGCACGAGTGCCGGCAAGGACCTCAGCGTCCTCCAAGTCGTGCGTAACCCAGGCTGGCTCCTTCCTTATATCTCAGTCTCGCTGATGTCGCTCGGCCTCCTCGTCCACTTCGGCGTATCGCTCTTCGGTTTCCTCAAACGCCGCGGAAAGACCGCCGCGACCGCCGGCCTCGTGGCCCTCTTGACCCTGAGCCCCACGGACGCGCATGCCGCCGAAGCCTGGGATAGCCGAGAGATTGGCACGCTACCGGTGCAGAGCGGTGGCCGCGTCATCCCCTTGGAAACGCTCGCCAGTGGCTCCTTGCTCCAGATGCGTGCGCGCCGCGAAATCGCCCTCACCGAACTAGAAGCCACCGCCTTTGGCAAAAAGCCTTCGACTTGGACCGCGGAGGAAAAGTCGGCCATTGCGGAGCAGTTCCCTGGACTCACCGATAGCCTCAAGCAACAGTTAGAAAAGCGCCCGGTTCGACTCAAGGGACGCACGCTGGCCGCCCATGACTGGCTCATCGAAGTCGGCTTCCGCGCTTCCATCGCCCGCCAGTTGCCCACCTTCCGCGTCGACCACCCCGTGGTCCTAAAGATGATGGGGCGCGACCCAGAGAAAACCAAGTTCGTCAGCTGGGATGACATCCTGAAGAACAGTAAGGCGCTCACCGATGCCGCGGCCAAATCGCGTCAACGTTCCCAAGCCGATCGCGAAGTGGAGGACCGCGCGCTCCTTCAGCTCGAGTCGGCGGCCCGTCAGTACGCCCTGCTATCGATGACGTTCATGCCGGGCGATCTCCCGGCCGACATCGCGCCCCAGCGCGAGTACCAAGCTTGGCTCGGCGCGCTCAACCGCGCCGCCGAGGAGATGCAGAAGAATCGCGGCACCTCCGCGGCCGCGCCGGCCTTCGACAAGGAACTCCAAGAAACGCTGAAGGCCTTGGTCGAACGCTACCAAGATTTTGCCCGAGATGGTGCCGTGCGCATCGTCCCGCCAAAGGACCCCGCAAACACGACCGACTGGGACAACCTGGGCACGGCCCTGCTGGCGGTCATCAACGATCGCAACGCCCACCGGCCCGCCCTCGCCCCAGATGGCGTCGTCACCCGCTACGCCCTCTTCTGCGTCGCTTGGCGGGAAGGCGACGACGACACCTGTCGCGACCAAGTCCGCGCCTTGAACGCCTCCTTGGCCGGTACTTGGACGACACGCGCGAATGCGGAGACCTCTTTCAGCCGCCTGCAGCCGTTCTACTGGTTGTTAATCGCCTACATGTTAATTGTCCTGCTCGTTCTCTGGGCTTGGGCCGCCAACAGTGAAGGGCCGCGTTCCTGGGCCTACATCCTGCTTGTCACCATTTTCATACTCCACACCGCCGCCTTAGGCTACCGCATGTGGCTCCATGAGCGTCCGCCAGTGACCAACCTCTACTCTTCCGGGATCTTTGTGGCCTGGGGTGCCGTCCTGCTTGGCGTCATCCTCGAACGCCTCTGGAAGAATGGTATCGGCGCCATGGCAGCCGGCCTCAGCGGCTTCCTTTCGCTCATCGTTGCCCACAACCTCGGTCTCTCGGGCGAAGATAACCTGGAAAGCGTCCGGGCGGTACTCGACTCCAACTTCTGGCTGTCGACGCACGTGACGACCGTGACGATTGGCTATTCTGCGACCTTCGTGGCTGGCCTGATTGGCGCGATTCACCTCTGTCTCCGCGCCTTCAAGTCCGACTACAAGGACGGCGACGCGCTCGCCCGGGCCGCCTATGGCATCCTCGCTTTTGGGCTCATCGCCAGCTTCATCGGTACGATGCTGGGTGGCATCTGGGCGGACCAGAGCTGGGGTCGCTTCTGGGGCTGGGATCCCAAGGAAAATGGCGCCGTCCTGATCGTGATGTGGTGCGCCGTCTGCCTGCACGCCCGCTGGGGTGGCTTGGTGCGCCGCGAAGGGCTCATGCAACTCCTCATCTTTGGTAATATCGTGACCGCTTGGTCCTGGTTCGGCACCAACCTCCTCGGAGTGGGCCTCCATAGTTACGGCTTCACGGAGTCAGGCGCAATCTGGCTCTACTACATCTTCGTCCCGTCACAGTTGGCGTTGATCGCCGTGGGCTGGCTCCCCGCCCGCGCCGCCAAGTCCGTCACGACGGCATGACCGACCAACCCGCCCTCGCCTGGTTCTGCGTGAAGGCCAAGCCTCGCCAAGAGGCGGTGGCCGTCCGCAACCTGCGAGCGCTGGGCCCGGTCGAGCTGGTCTTCCCCAGGGTGCGCCGCACCCGCCGCGGACATGACAAGAACCGCGAGGTCGTCGAGCCCCTCTTCCCAGGTTACCTCTTCCTCCGCTACGACGCGGCCGAGCTGAACGGCTCGGTCCGCAGCACCCGCGGCGTCCTCCACCTCGTCGCCAAGAACGGCCTACCGGTCACGGTCGACCAGAAGGTCATCGATGAACTGCTCGCGCTCGGGCCGGACGCGATACTCTCCGCGCTGGACGAAGAGCTGCAGATCGGGGCCAAGGTCCGCATCGTCCGCGGCATCTTCGCCGGCTCCGAAGGCGAGGTCCTCCGCCTCGCGACGCCGGAGAAACGGATCGCCGTCCTGCTCTCGCTCCTCGGCTCCGATCAGCCGGTCGAGCTCTCCTCCGAGGACGTCGAAGGCATCGACTCCACCGACGCCTAACCCTCCCTTCATGATCCAAGACCAACTGATGCATGCAGCCCACTACGTCGGCCTGCATCCCAGCTTCCCCCAAGCCTTCGCGTGGCTCCAGGCCTTCGACCCGCAGACGCCGGACGGCAAGTATGAGATCGATGGACCGAACCTCACCGCGGGCGTGCAACGCTACACCACGAAACCCGCCGCTGAGAAGAAATGGGAAGCCCACGAGGTCTTTGGCGACATCCAGGTGGTGTTCGCGGGCGAGGAGTTCTGCGGCCACGCGGATGTGCGTACGCTCACCGTGACCGAA
>DBCN01000054.1:2982-10333 GCA_002293065.1 Opitutia bacterium UBA957 | reverse complement strand
GAGCTCGCGGATGCAGACCATGTCCACGCCGTTCGGGATGCGGTCCGGACGGATGGGCGAGGTGTCGATGAGGTTCTTCAGCAGGAGGCCGGGCCGGACGTTGGCGTAGAGCGTGAAGTGCTTGCGGAGGGGGAGCAGGGAAGCGCGCTCGGGCTGTTCGGCCGGGGGGAGCTTTTCCCACTTGGGGCCGCCGACGGAGCCGAAGAGGATGGCGTCCGCCGCGCGGCAGGCCTCGAGGGTCGAGTCCGGCAAGGCTTTGCCATGGTTATCGATGCCGGCACCGCCCACGTCGTGGGTGGAGTGCTCGAGGGTGTGGCCTGACTTCTTCAGGACGGCCTCAAGGACGGGCAGGGCGGCGGCCATGACTTCAGGGCCGATGTAATCGCCAGGCAGGACAGCAATCTTCAGGTGCATAGGAGAAAGGGTCGTCAGTTAAGGGGAACGGTCCGCCGGAGGGCAAGGACAAGCGGTGTTTTCCGACATTATTGCATCGAAACGACAGCCCGCTTCCTCGGCCCAGTATTGCAGTCGGGCGGGACTTCCATTTGGTTCGGCCTTCCTTCTTATCAAAGTTATGTCCTCCCAACCTCTCGTCATCGGTAAATTCTCCCTCGGCATGGGCGACCGCTTCGCCCACGAAGCCGAAGCCCAGCTGGCCGCTTGCCTCGCCGCCAAGAAGCTCGGCGTCGAGATCGTCCCGGTTTGGAACAAGTCGAACCGCGAGCACAACATCATCGGGTCCGAGCCGACGAGCACCCGCGCCGCGGCCGACGCCGCCGTGAAGACCCTGGGTTGGACCGCCCCCTACTTCCTCGACGCCGACCACATCGGCCTGAAGACCGTCGACCGTTTCGTCGGCGTATCCGACTTCTTCACCATCGATGTGGCCGATTTCATCGCCCAGCCGGCGGACCCCGCCGCGGTGAAGGCTTTCGTGGACCGCCACCCGGAACTCGTCGGTACCATCACCTTGGCGGGCATCGACCGCCCGTTCACGACCACCCGCGCCGACGTCGAGCGCACCGCCGCGAAGTTCCTCCTCGCGGTGCAGGAAGCCGGTAAGGTCTATCGCCATATCGCCGCGGTGAAGGGCGCGGGTCGTTTCGTCCCCGAAATCTCGATGGACGAAACCGATAGCCCGCAGACGCCTCCCGAACTGCTCGTCATCCTCGCCGCCATCGCCGATGAGGGCGTACCCATCCAGACCATCGCCCCGAAGTTCACGGGCCGTTTCAACAAGGGCGTCGACTACGTCGGCGACCTCGCCCAATTCGAACGCGAATTCAACGACGACCTCTGCGTCATCGCCCACGCGGTCAAGCAGTATGGCCTGCCCGCCAACCTGAAGCTCTCCGTGCACAGCGGCAGCGACAAGTTCTCCATCTACCCGGCCATCCGCCGCGCGCTCGCCAAGCATGGCGCCGGCGTGCACGTGAAGACCGCGGGCACGACCTGGCTCGAGGAAGTCATCGGCCTCGCCGAAGCCGGTGGGGAGGGTCTCGCCCTCGCCAAGGAAATCTACGCCGAAGCCCTGTCGCACATGGACGAGCTTTGCCAGCCGTACGCGACCGTCATCGACATCGACCGCTCCAAGCTGCCCGCCGCCGCCGTCGTCAACGGCTGGACCAGCGAACAGTTCGTCGGCGCCCTGCGCCACGACCAGAAGAACCCGCTCTACAACGCGAACATCCGCCAGCTGATCCACGTCGGCTTCAAGGTCGCCGCCAAGATGGGCCCGCGCTACCTCGAGCAGCTCAAGGCCTGCCGCGAGTCCTGCGCCCGCAACGTCACGGGCAACCTCTTCGACCGCCACATCAAGCCGCTCTTCCTGTAAGGCGGCGGTAGCGATTGGGGCCGCTTACGCTTGGCGATAGGCCGGCGGGAGGGAGTGCAGGCTTGTCCTGAAAGGTTCCTTACCTTTAGGTGGAGCCAACCCCTACTTTATGCGTTTCCTCGCCCTCTTCTTTGCCGTCGCGCTCGCGGCGGCGGATCGTCCGAACATCTTGCTCATCGTCGCCGATGACATGGGCTACGCCGACGTCGGCTTCCATGGTTGCAAGGACATCCCGACGCCGCATCTGGATGCGCTGGCCGCCGCCGGCGTGCGTTGCACGCAGGGTTACGTCACGGGCCCTTATTGCTCGCCGACGCGTGCGGCCCTGCTCACCGGCCGTCAGCAGACCCGTTTTGGCCATGAATATAACGCGAACGGCATCAACGGCCTGCCGCTGACGGAGACGACCCTGCCCGAGCGCCTGGGTAAGGCCGGCTATGCCACGGGCATGGTGGGCAAGTGGCATCTCGGGGCGAAGCCCGAGCAGACGCCGACGCGCCGCGGTTTCACGGAGTTCTTCGGCTTCCTCGGCGGAGCGCATAGCTATTTCAATACGGGCAGCATTCTCCGGGGCACGGAACCGGTGAAGGAGATGGACTACGCCACCGATGCCTTTGGGCGCGAGGCCTCGGCTTTCGTGCGGGCGCATAAGGACAAGCCATGGTTCCTGTACCTGGCCTTCAATGCCGTGCACACGCCCATGGACGCGACCGACGCGCGTTTGGCGAAGTTCGCCGCCATCACCGACAAGAAGCGCCGGACCTATGCGGCGATGATGTCCGCGCTCGACGATAACATCGGCCGGGTACGCCAAGCGCTGCAGGAGAGCGGCCAAGCGGAGCGCACGATCATCCTGTTCATCAGCGATAACGGGGGCCCGACCATGAACGGTACGACCACCAACGGTTCCAGCAACGCGCCGTTGCGTGGTTCCAAGCGAACCACCCTGGAAGGCGGCATCCGCGTGCCGTTCCTCGTGGCTTGGCCCGGTCAGGTGAAGCCCGCCGTCTACGAGTCTCCCGTGGTCCAGCTGGACCTGCATGCGACGGCCTTGGCCGCGGCCGGCGTCTCCGTCGGTCCCGAAGCCAAACTCGAAGGCGTCGATCTGCTGCCCTATTTCGCAGGGACCACGAAGGCCGCCCCGCATGATGCGCTCTACTGGCGTTTCGGCGCGCAGATGGCGATCCGCCAAGGCGACTGGAAACTCGTCCGCTACGATGGCAACGCCGACACCAACACCGGCAAGGCTCAACCGGTCAGCGCCGCCAAGCTCTACGATTTAGCCAAGGACATCCATGAGGATAAAGATCTCGCCGCGGAACAGCCGGAGAAGGTGAAGCAGTTGCAGGCACGCTGGGACGAATGGAACCGCAGCAACATCAAGCCACTCTGGGGTGCTGATTATGCGGATAACGACGGTGCCGAACCCGGCGCGGCGAAGAAGAAGAAGGCCGCGAAGTAACGGTTACTTTTTGCCTTTCGCGGCCGCCGCGGCGCCTAGCTCCGGACCGCGGTCGGGCGGCATGGAGCGATGCCAGGCGAGCACGGCCTTCGTGAGACGGGCGACAACGGTGGGTTCGCTCGCCGCAAGATCCTTGGTTTCGCCTGGGTCGCGCTTGAGGTCATAGAGCTGTGGCTTCGAGCCATCATATTCGCACAGCAGTTTCCAGTCGCCTTCCCGGATGGCGAGGTCGGGGGCCGGATCGGGGAGGGCAGGGGCCCATGTCTTGCGGTCAGGCGGACGGCTCCAACAGAGGGCCTCGGCATGCGAGGCCGCAGCTTTGCCGAGCAAGGTGGCGGAGAGGTCTTCACCGTCGAGTTTGACTTGTGCCGGCGACTTCGCGCCTGCGAGCGCGGTGAGCGAAGGGGCGAGGTCGATGCCGGCCAAGACGGAGGTCGCATTCCTTGTGCCGACGCGGTCTTTGGCCATCAGGCCCGGAGCCCAGACGATGAGCGGAGAGCGGATACCGCCTTCGAAGAGTTGGGTCTTGTGTCCGCGGAAGGGACCCGCCCGGCCGGCGCCCGGCTCGGGACCGTTGTCCGAGCAGATCACGAGGATGGTATTGTCCCGCAGGGCGGGGTCGCTCCGGATCCGGTCGAGGATGCGCCCCAGTTGCCGATCCATTTCCGCGAGCACGGCGAGGTAGAGGTGGCGCTTGCCCGGCGTCCATTTCTCCAGCGGAGGGAAGTAGGGGCTGTGCACGTCATCGGGCCAGACGTTGACGTAGAAAGGCTTTTGCTGCGCCGCGGCCGCGTCGATGAACCGCAACGCCGCTTCGGCGAAGCCGGTGGTGATCTGCGCGCGGTCCATCCAGGTCACCGGCCCACCGAGGCGCTCGGCGTCGGCCCAGATTTTCTTGAACTCGCCTGCCGTGGGGGTGCGCGTCAGCGGCAGAAGTTTTGGTCCCATCCCTTCGAAGTTCGTGAGGGATGCGTCAAAGCCGTAGGCTGCGATGGCGGGCGCGTCGGCGACATCGCGTTGCCCGCCGAGGTGCCATTTGCCGAAATGCCCGGTCGCGTAGCCCGCGGACTGCAGCGTGCGGCCGAGGGAAGGCGCCCGGGGGTCCAGCCATTGTGCCAAGCCCCGGCGCGTGTTGTCCGCGCGGTTGTTGAGGTAAGAGGTGATTTGCCAGCGCTGTGGGTATTGCCCGGTGAGCAGGGCGCAGCGCGAGGGCGAGCAGATGGGCGAGTTCACATAGAACTGGGTGAAGGCGAGCCCCTCGGCGGCGAGGCGGTCGATATTGGGGGTCTTCGTCTCGGTATTGCCGAAGCAGGCGAAATCGCCCCAGCCCAAGTCATCGACCAGAATGAACACGATGTTGGGCGGCCGGGGCGTGGCGGCATCGACCGGCGCGGCAACGAGTAGCGCGAGCGAGAGGGCGCCTAGGAGCCGGAGAAGCGGGCTCATTTCTTCGTGGCGGTCGTGCCCGGCGGAACCGCGCCCTTCAAGAGGTCGGCGAGTCGGGTGCGCATGGCTTTCACGCGTTCCGGTTGTTCGGCGGCGAGGTTCTTCGTCTCGCCGGGATCCGCGGTGAGGTGGTAGAGCGCGATCGATTCGTATTTGCCGCTGCTCTTGGCGTTCTTCCCTTTGGGCGCCGCTTGGCCATTCTTGCCCTCGGCCGCTTCGGCCACGACGTTCGCTTGGATGAGCTTCCATTCTCCCATCCGGACGGCCGCAAGGGCGGGGCCTTGGGTCGAGACGCAGAGGATCGCGTCGTGCGTCGTCGGGGCCCCTTGGGTGATTGTCGGCCACACGTCGAGTCCATCGAGGGGAAGCTTTTGTTCGAGCGAGCCGCCGCCGAGTTTGATCAGCGTCGGGTACCAATCGACCATGTGCATAGGCTCGCGGATACGGACGCCTGCGGGGATGCGCCCTGGCCAGCAGGCGAAGGCCGCGGAACGGACCCCGCCTTCATAGATGCTACCCTTATGGTCGCGCAGCGGCGTGTTGTCGCCGGGGGTCGGCCCGCCGTTGTCGCTGGAGAAGACGATCAAAGTATTCTCTAACCGACCGGCCTTGCGGAGGCTGTCCTCGATCCGGGCGACCGCCTCATCGACCGCGGCCAGCATCCCCGCCAGCTTTTGGCGGTTGTTCTTCAGGTTGGGGTAGGGTTTGAGGTACGGCTCGGGGACCTGGAAGGGTCCGTGGACGCCGTTGAATGGGACGTAGAGGAAGAGCGGCTTGTCCTTGGGTTGACGGGCGATGACGCGGCAGGCCTCGTCGCGGAGCAGGTGCGTGGTGTAGCCTTCCTCCTTCACGGCTTTCCCGTCGCGATACCAGTCGAGTTCGCCATCACGTTCATGCGTGTAGTAATCGAGCGCGCCGAAGTAATGGCCGTAATGATGTTCAAAGCCGCGGGCCAGCGGGAGGTATTCCGGTTTGAATTCCCCAAGATGCCATTTGCCGACGATCTCGGTGGAGTAGCCCGCTTGTTTCAGCGCATCCGCCAGGGTGCGTTCCGCCAGCGGGAGTCCCCAGGCGGCGTGCGGAGTGACGACCGAATAGACGCCGGTGCGCGTGGGGTAGCGTCCCGTGAGCAGCGTCGAGCGGGTCGGCGAACAGACGGGTTGCACATAGTGGTGCTCCAGCACGGCACCCGCTTTGGCGAGTCGGTCGATGTTCGGCGTCAGGATCTGCTTGCCGCCGTTGAAGCCGCAGTCGGCGTAACCGAGGTCGTCGATCAGCAGGAAGACGATGTCGGGCTTGGGTGCGGCGCCGGCCAGCCAAGGCAGTAGCAACGCGACGAGAAGGACACGGGGGCTCATGGGGTGTATCCGTTATGGTCGAGTCCTGACGGTCGGACACCTAAAACTTCAGCCTTTTGGTGGGAGGTCTAAGGGAACCGAGGTTCAGGCGGCCCCGAGCAGGGCGAGGCAGGCTTCGCTGCGCGTCGCGAAGCACCCATAGATGTCTGGGGCGGCGTCATACCACTCTTGGGTTTGTCCGACCCGCCGCAGCGTGCGGATGACCCCATCGCGGACTTCGGGGTCGCCGGCGCGGATCTCCTCGTGCCGGATATCGACGATGCTAAAGAGGTAGTTGGCGGCGTCGGAATCGCCGCGGCTCAGATCCGAGTCAAGGTAGCGGATGTAGTCAGGCAGGTAGAATTCGAGGCAGCGAGCGGGCATCCAGAAGAGGTCGTCGTAGTAGTTTAGGACGGGTTCAGTGAATAGGGCGAAGGCCTCGGCGTGGGTTTTCCCGTAGAAGTTCCGATAGGCTGCTTCTAGGTCGAAGTCCTGGTAGGCGGGCTTGCCGTCGACGAGGGGGATATGGCCGACCCAATCCTCCTTCGTGGGTATCGGTAATGGGTTCCGCATGCGCTCAGCGCTGCGGTCCGCTGCCGAAGCGCGGTTTAACGTCGATACCCGGCTGCGTACCGCTGCCGAAGCCGCCGCGGACGTCCGTCGCATACCACGCTTCCAGTTTCTCGCGCGCCCAGGGGGTCTTCCGCAGGAAGGTGAGGCTCGACTTCACCGAGGGGTCGAAGAGGAAGCAGCGGATCGGGATGCGATGACCCATCTCGTGCCAACCATGCTTGGCCTCGAGGTATTTGACGATCGTCTCGAGGGTCACGCCATGGAGCGGGTCCCGCGGATGCTGGCGCGGCTCGGTCATCAGGCGCGGCTGGCGTAATCGCGAGCGAAGGCCTCGGCGAAATAAGTCAGGATGACGTCGGCACCGGCCCGGCGGATCGCAAGGAGGGATTCATCGCGCGCGGAGCGCAGGTCGAGCCAGCCTTTTTCGGCGGCGGCCTGCAGCTGGGCGTATTCGCCCGAGACCTGATAGGCCGCGAGCGGAAGGTCGGAGGACTCGCGGAGGTCGCGGATGATGTCGAGATACGCGCCCGCCGGCTTGACCATCAGGAGGTCCGCGCCTTCGGCGGCGTCGAGCGCGGCTTCGCGCAAGGCTTCGCGGCGATTGGCCGGATTCATCTGGTAGGAAGCCTTGGAAATCGCGGCCTCGCCTGGCTTGCGGGCGCTGCCGACGGCGTCGCGGAACGGGCCGTAGAAAGCGGA
>DBCN01000054.1:1019-2816 GCA_002293065.1 Opitutia bacterium UBA957 | reverse complement strand
CGGTCATTATCGACGTCCGTCCCGGCTTCGTTGAGGATGCCGTCGTGGCCGTGCGTGGTGTAAGGATCGAGGGCGATGTCGGCGAAGAGGACGATGCCGGGGCACTTCGTCTTCACTTCTCGGATCGCCCGCAGGGCGAGGTTGTTCGGATTCAGCGCTTCCGCGCCTTCCGCCGTCTTGCGGTTGGGGTCGATCTTCGGGAACAGGGCGACGCCATGGATCCCGAGGAGTTGGAGCTCCGCGCACTTGGCCGCGAGCTGGGAGAGGGGGATTCGGTTGATACCGGTGAGCGAAGCGATGGGCTCTGCCTGCTCGCCTTCGGTCACGAAGAGGGGCTGAATCAGGTGACGGGGCTCCACGACGGTCTCCGAGAGCATCGCACGGATGCCAGCCGACGCTCGGAGGCGGCGGAGGCGGATGGGCTGGTTCAGGGAGTCCGACATGGGAAGAGGGGAATAGCCCTTTGGTCATGGAAGGGCAACGGCGAAGGAATTATGGGGCCGACCTGACACGCCACGGGTGTGACAGTTTGTCATTTCGCCCCACTAAGGGGCGGGCGCTTCATGGCCTAAACCCTTGTAAATAGGTTAAAAACAGCGTTTTCGGCCTTGGCACAAGCCCTGCCTATTAAACCCACACTCTTAACACCAACCATATGAGCAAAATCATCGGCATCGACCTCGGTACAACCAACTCCTGCATGGCCGTCCTGGAAGCAGGCGAGTCCGTCGTCATCCCCAATTCCGAAGGCGCGCGCACCACGCCTTCGGTCGTCGCCTTCACCAAGAACGGCGACGTCCTCGTCGGCCAGGCCGCCAAGCGCCAAGCCGTCACCAACCCCAAGAATACCGTCTTCTCCGCCAAGCGCCTCATCGGCCGCAAGTACGGTGAAGTGAAGGGCATCGCCTCCAAGCTGCCTTACAAGGTGGTCGAAGGTAAGAACGGCGACGCCGCCATCGAATGCGAA
This sequence comes from Opitutia bacterium UBA957, assembly GCA_002293065.1. Lineage (GTDB taxonomy): Bacteria > Verrucomicrobiota > Verrucomicrobiia > Opitutales > UBA953 > UBA953. The sequence goes on along the minus strand of DBCN01000054.1, from coordinate 1,849 downwards.
GTCGATGGTAAGACCCGCGTCTTCACGCCGGAAGAAATCGCCGCCAAGGTCCTCGCCAAACTGAAGGCCGACGCCGAAGCCTACCTCGGTGAGAAGGTGACCCAAGCGGTCATCACCGTCCCGGCCTACTTCAACGACTCGCAGCGCCAAGCCACCAAGGACGCCGGCACCATCGCCGGCCTCGAGGTGCTCCGCATCGTCAACGAGCCGACCGCGGCTTCCCTCGCCTACGGCCTCGACAAGAAGGGCGACGAAAAGATCGCCGTCTATGACTTGGGTGGCGGTACGTTCGACGTCTCGATCCTCGAAATCGGCGGCGGCGTCTTCGAGGTGAAGGCCACCAACGGCGACACCGAACTCGGTGGCGACAACTGGGACGAGCGCATCATCCAGTGGCTCATCGACGGCTTCAAGGCCGAGCAGGGCATCGACCTTTCCAAGGACCCGATGGCCCGTCAGCGCCTCAAGGAAGAAGCCGAAAAGGCCAAGATCGCCTTGTCCTCCTCCAACTCGGTCGACCTCAATCTGCCGTTCATCACGGCCGATGCCTCCGGCCCGAAGCACCTCAACGTCACGCTCTCCCGCGCCCAGATGGAGAAGGTCTGCGACGACCTCTCCGACCGCACCCGCAAACCGTTCGAGTCCTGCCTCAAGGATGCCGGCCTCTCCATGAACGAAGTCGACGAACTCGTGCTCGTCGGTGGCATGACCCGTATGCCCAAGATCATCGAGATCGCCCGCGGCCTCGCCGGCAAGGAACCCCATAAGGGCGTGAATCCCGACGAAGTCGTCGCCATCGGCGCCGCCATCCAGGGCGGCGTGCTCAAGGG
>DBCN01000054.1:0-961 GCA_002293065.1 Opitutia bacterium UBA957 | reverse complement strand
GTGGCTACGTCGATGATCGACCGCAACACCACCATCCCGACCAAGAAGTCCCAGGTCTACTCCACCGCCGCCGACAACCAGCCGTCCGTCGAGATCGTCATCCTCCAGGGTGAACGTCCGATGGCCCGCGACAACAAGCAGCTCGGCACGTTCAAGCTCGACGGCATCATGCCCGCTCCGCGTGGCCAGCCGCAGATCGAAGTCACCTTCGACATCGACGCCAACGGCATCCTGCACGTGAGCGCGACCGATAAGGGTACCGGCAAGGCCCAGAAGATCTCCATTTCGGGTTCTTCGGGTCTCTCCAAGGAAGAAGTCGAAAAGCTCCGCAAGGAAGCCGAACTGCACGCCGACGAAGACAAGAAGGCGCGCGAACTCGCCGAAGCCCGCAATCAGCTCGACGCCATGGTCTTCCAGGGCGAAAAACAGTTGAAGGACAATGGCGACAAGTTCCCCGCCGACGCCAAGACCCGCACCGAGGAGGCCATCAAGGCCGCCCAAGAGCTGCTCAAGAAGCCTGACGCCACCGCGGAAGAGTTCACCAAGGCCTACGAGGCGGTCCTCACGCCTCTCGGCGAAGCCGCCCAAGCGATGAACGCCGCCGCGACCCCGCAGCCCGATCAGGGCGCGCCGGCCGGTGGTGCTCCCGAAGGCGCCAAGAAGAAGTCCGACGGCAAGGTGGTCGACGGCGACTTCGAAGTCGTCGACGACAAGAAGTAAGCCCGCTCAGCCAGACACGACGAAGGCCGGGGTCGCGAGACGCCCGGCCTTTTTGCGTCCGCGTGGCTTCTAGGTTGGAACTTTCCGCTTTTATCATTGTTTTAAAGGGGTACCCCATGAACCGTTCCACCGTCATCTTTGGCCTGCTGATCATGTGTGGTGCCGCTTATCTGGCCTCGAAGATTTTCGCCCCCTTGCCCGTTGCGAATCCCGTCGTGCGCACCCCCGCCGCGCCGCGGAC
>DBCN01000018.1 GCA_002293065.1 Opitutia bacterium UBA957 | reverse complement strand
GGTGACCGACCTCGGCGACGGCCGCCTCCGCGTCGGGGGCGGCGCCAAGCTCAAGGAACTCTGCGGCTTCGCCGCCAAGGCTGGCCTCACCGGTTTTGAATTCTTGGAGGGGATTCCCGGGACCCTCGGCGGTTCCCTTCGGATGAACGCGGGTGCGATGGGCGGTTGGATCTTCGACGTCGTCGAGTCCGTCGAATGGCTTTCGCCCCGGGGTGTGGTTCGCGCCGCGCGTCGGGATTGCTTCGATGCCCTTTACCGCGATTGCCCCCAGCTTCACGGCGCCGTGGTCTTGTCCGCGGTTCTGCGGGCCCGCGGAACGGCGACCACCGAGGCGATTCGCCAGACGATGGAAGAGATGGGGCAGAAGCGCCGCGCTTCCCAGCCGCGGGATCCGAGCGCCGGGTGCGTCTTCCGCAATCCCGACGACGACAAGGCGGGCCGGCTCATCGAAGCCAGCGGCCTGAAGGGTACGCACGTCGGTGCGGCGACCGTCTCGCCGATCCACGCCAATTTCATCGTCAACCTCGGCGATGCCCGCGCCGCGGACATCCTCGCCTTGATGCGCGAGGTCCGTCGCACCGTCCAGGCGCGCCACGGGCGTGTCCTTCACCCTGAAATCGTGGCCCTCGGGCGCGAATGGAAAGATTTGCTATGAGTCAGCCTTTACAGCCCGTCGTGCTCTGCGGAGCCGTTTCCCCTGAACGCGATGTCTCGCTCCGCTCCGGTCGCGCCGTCGCGGGAGCCTTGCCGGGCTGCCGCTTGGTGGAACTGGACCGCAACGAACTCCCCGAGTGGCTCGATGCCGCCCGTCACCTGGTGATTCCGGTCATCCACGGTGACTATGGTGAGGACGGGACCGTCCAAGCCGAGTTGGACGCTCGCGGCGTGGCCTACGCCGGCTGTGAAGCCGCCGCCAGTCGCCTCTGCCTCGATAAGGTCGCGACCAAGTCGGCCATGCGCCGCGCGGGCGTTCCGGCGATTCCCGAGGTCGCTTTTGCGGGGGCCGCCAAGCCGACGGCCGCCGCCCTCGTCGCCCAGCTTGGTCCGCAGGTCGTGCTCAAGCCGGCCGATAAGGGCAGCAGCGTCGGGTTGTATGTGGTCGACGGTGAAACCGCGATCGCCGAGGCCTTGGCCCAGATTCCGGCGACCGGGCAGTGGATGGCCGAACGTCGCCTGCAGGGGCGCGAGATGTCCATCGGCATCCTGGGCGGTCAAGCCATGGGGATCGTCGAGATCGTCCCCCGCAAGGGCGTCTACGACTACCAAAGCAAATACACTAAGGGCTCCTCGGATTACATCTATCCCGCCACCGTCCCCGGCGAACTCACCGCGCGCATCCAAGCCGCGGCCGAGGCGCTCTTCCGGGCCTGTGGTTGCCGCGATTTCGCCCGGGCCGACCTCTTCCTTGAACCCGACGGGCAATTCTATTTCTTGGAGATCAACACGATGCCCGGCATGACCGAAACCAGCCTGATGCCCAAGAGCGCTTCCTGTGCGGGGCTAGATTTTCCCGCGCTCGTGCAGCGGATGACCGCTCCGGTCTTCGCCCGCGCCGCCGCCCGCCGCACCCGTTGAACATGAACCTCTTCACCCGCCTCCGTCAGTTCTTCAGCCCGCGCCGCGATGCGTTCATGGGCCCCGCCGACCGCGAATGGCGGCAGTTGATTCCCCAGGATGTGCGCCGCATGCCGGGCGATGAGCTGGGCCGCAAGCGCGCCGCGCGTTCGCGCCTGCCGCTCGTCTTGGCCGTGATTTTCTTCGCCACCTTGGGCGGCATCGTGTGGGTCTCCATCGACGACACCACCGCCGTGGTCGCGGGGAATGGCGCGCTGCGTTATAAGACGGACGGGTTTTACCCCGTCCCCGACTTGCAGCGCCTCGTGGGCCAAGGGAAGGATGGGGCGGCCAAGGATGTGGCGGCGATCAAGGCCGACCTCGAGATGGATACGCAAATCGCCAGCGCCGACGTCCGCCGCCGCGGGGATGGCTCGTTGGAAATCATTTTGCGCGAACGTAAGGCCGTGGCGAAGATCGCCAGCCTGCCGGGTTCGGGGCCGATGGTCGTGCGCCTCGTCAGTCCCGAAGGCGTGCAGTTCTCCGGGGCGGGTTACCCTTCGGAAGCCATCCGCAACTTGCCGGAAATCATCGACTATCGGACGAGCGGCAGCGGCGACAAGGCGACGATTGAAGGCATTGAGGTGGCGGGACCGTTCTTGCTCGCCGCGCAATCCGCCTACCCGAATCTGTACCGCGAATGGAGCGCGCTTTCGCTCCGCGATTGCTTCGGGGCCCAGGAAGATTCTCCCGGCTCCAATCTCCGCGTCGCCGTCCGGCGGGCCTCGCAGCCGGCCGATCGCCCCGTGCTGACCGAGATCGTCTTCTCGACCGCCAACTGGCGCAACGAACTCGCCATCCTGTCGCGGCTCGACCTCGACGGCCTGCTTCGTCGCCCCGGCATCACCGCCCCGGCGTATGTCCTCAAACTTTCCATCCAGAACCGCACCTCTGCGCGTCCTGTCCCTGAACCCCGCCTCGTGCCCGCCACCACTCGATGACCAAATCCAAGCCACTTCCCTCCCTGATCGCCGTCATCGACATCGGGACCCACAAGACCGTCGGCCTCGTCGGCCAGATCATCGACGGCAAGGCCCGCATGCTCAGCTTCAGCGAGCGCCGCACGGAAGGCGTCGTCAAGGGCACCGTCGTCGACCTCGAGAAGCTCCATAACTGCGTCCACGAAGCCGTGAACGACCTCGAGCGGGTCGCGCAGCGCGGCATCGAAGAGGTCTACCTCACGATCGCCGGCCCTTCCGTCGCGGGTGAGCGCGTCAAGGGTTTCGTCGCCGTCCCCGCCCACGATGGCAAGGTGACCGCCAGGGACTTCAACGAGGCGATGCTTTCCGCCAAGCGTCTCGAGCCGCCGGCGGGTCGCGCCACGATCCTCTACATGCGTCAGCCGACCATGCTGGACGGCAAGAGCGTCGAGAATCCCGTGGGTCTACAAGGGAAGCGTCTCGAAGTGAATTTTTGGCGCGTGACCATGGAGGAAGGCAACGTCCGCTTCCGCGTGAACATGATCAATGCGATGAGCATCCATGTGCGCGACTTCATCCTGGCTTCCCACGCGGCGGCCTGCGCGTTGATCAGCGAAGCCGAGAAGCAGGGCGGGGTGTTGGTCGTCGATTTCGGCGCGGGCACCACGGATTGGATCCTCTATTTCAAGGGCCATATCCTTTGCGCGGGTTCGATTCCGGTCGGTGGCGAGCACCTCACCAACGACCTCAGCGTGGCCTTGCGCATCAGCCGCGACACCGCGGAGGACCTCAAGGTCCGCTTCGGTTCGGCGCTCCACCGCGAGACCGACGCCAACCAGACCATCTGGAAGGACGGCGACAAGGGCGTGGGTGACCAGCAGTTCAACCGGGGCACCATCACGCAGGTCGCCGCGTTGCGCTTCCAGGAAACGCTGGAGTTCGTCCGCAAGGACGTGCTCCATCAGCTGGAGCAGATTTTCCCCGGCCATGCGGTGAAGCTCGACCAGAATTTCCTGCCTTCCGGCGCCATCTTGACCGGCGGCACGGCCAACCTCGCCGATGCCGCGGAAGCCAGTACGAACGTCCTCGGCCTCCCGACGCGCGTCGGTATCCCGCAGTTCGAGAAGGAGGCCTACCGTAAACCCGAATACGCGGGCGTCATCGGCATGATGAAGGCCGCCATCGAGGATGCTCCTCCGCCCGTCCGTCGCCCCCAAGGCACGCTCGCCTGGCTGAAGGACATGTTCCGCTTCTAAGATGGAACCCAACCGCGCCATCTTGTTGGTCGGCCTCGGTGGGGCGGGGTGCTCCATCGTCGCTCGGCTTGCCCCCAGCCTCCCCGCCGAAGTCAAAGTCGCCTTGATCGATACCGACGCCTCGGCGTTGGCTCAAGCGAACGGTCGTGAAACGCTCCAGCTGGGCCGCGCCCAGACGCGCGGCATGGGTACGGGTGGCGAGGTTGCCGTCGGCGCCGCGGCGGCGGAATCCGAAGAGCCCCAACTCCGTCGGCTCTTCACCGGCTACGCGCTGGTCGTGCTGGTCACCGGTCTCGGCGGCGGGACGGGGAGTGGCGCGGCGGCCTTTCTGGCGACCGTCGCCACGGACGCGGGCGCCACGGTCTTGGCTTACGCCACGATTCCCTTCTCCCATGAAGGCGAACGCCGCAAACGCCAAGCCAGCGAAGCCCTCGATAAGTTGGGCGCGAAGGCGCATGGCTTGGTCGCGGTGCAAAACGACCTCTTGCTTCTGCAGGTTTCCAAGGACGCGCCTTTGTCCGAATCCTTCGCCGCCGCCGATGAGTGGGTTGGTGGGGCGTTGCGCGCCTTAGCGGGGACCTTCGTCCCGGGAGCGTTGGTCCCGGCGGACCCCGCGGCGGTGCGTTCGATCTTGGCGACCCCTGGTTCACCGACGCTCTTCACCTACGGGTGTGGTCAAGGGACCGGCGCCGCGCTGGCCGCCGCGCGGGCCGCCAACGAGTGTCCGCTCGCCCACGCGCCAGGCGCGACGACCAAAGCCGCTTCGTTGTTCGTCGCGGTGACGGGTGGTCCGACGCTTTCGGCCACGGAGGCCTTTGAGGCCGTGGCCGCGGTCCGCATGCGATTCGGCGGGGAGACCTCGACCTTGCTGTGCGCCCGCGTCGTCCCGGACTTCGGCGACCGCGTCGAAGTGGCCGTCTTGGGTGCCTCGACCCCGGCGCCTAAGCCCGTAAAAAAAGGGAAGGGCGCTAAGCCCGGCGAGGAGAACCAGCAGATCTTCGGTTTCGCGACCGAAGATTCCATGCGCCGCGGTCTGTTCGGCGGGACGCCTTTGACCTTCATCGACGGGCAAGACGTCGACGTGCCGACCTACATTCGCCGCGCGGTCCGTCTGCCCGCCAGCCCTTAATTCTCGCTTCCCTGTTGCGCCCCGCAGGGTCCCTCCTACGTTCGCCGCCATGGCATTCGACGTTGCGACCTTGCGCCAAGACTTCCCGATCCTCGGGCGGTTGGTGCACGGCCGTCCGCTGACCTACCTGGACAACGCCGCGACCTCGCAGAAGCCGCAGGTCGTCATCCAGACCTTGGTCGACTACTATTCGAAGGGTAATGCGAACGTCCATCGCGGCGTGCACCTGTTGAGCGAGGAAGCCACGCAGGCCTTCGAGCGCTCGCGTGAAGTCGTCGCCCGTTTCCTTGGCTTAAAGGACTCCCGTGGTTGCGTCTTTGTGCGTGGCGCCACGGAAGGCATCAACCTCGTCGCGGAGACCTGGGGCCGGACCCATCTGCGGGCGGGGGACGAGATTCTCCTCACGGCCTTGGAGCACCATGCGAATATCGTACCATGGCAGGTCGCCGCCGAGCGTAGCGGGGCCAAGGTCGTGGTCGTGCCCGTGACCCCACGCGGAGAGGTGGACCTCGACGCCTATCGTCGGCTGCTTTCGCCCCGGACGAAGCTCGTAACTTTCGCGCACGTCTCGAACGCCCTCGGTACGGTCAACCCGGCGGTCGAGATGACCCGCCTCGCCAAGGCGGTGGGCGCCACGGTCCTCATCGACGGCTGTCAGGCCGCCGCGCATTTCAAGGTCGATGTCCCCGCACTCGGCTGCGACTTCTACGCGTTCTCCGGACATAAGACCTTTGGCCCGACCGGTATCGGCGTCCTCTGGGGCCGTCCGGAGCTGCTCGATACCTTGCCCCCCTACCAGTTTGGCGGGGACATGATCCGCAAGGTTGATTTCGAAGGCACGACCTTCCGCGAGGCCCCTGAGCGTTTTGAAGCGGGCACGCCGGACATCTCCGGCGCCATCGCCTTGGCCGTTGCGTTGGAGTATTTCATGCCGCGGCAGGCGGACGCACATGCGCACGAGCAGAAACTGCTCGCCGCGGCCACGGAGCGCCTCCGGGCCATCAAAGGACTCCGCCTCATCGGTGAAGCTCCCGAGAAAGTCGCCGTCTTGTCGTTCCTGATCGAAGGCGGCCACCCGCATGACATCGGGACCTTGCTCGACGCGGATGGCATCGCGATCCGCACGGGCCATCATTGCTGCATGCCGCTGATGAAGCACCTCGGCATCCCGGGGACGGCGCGGGCCTCCTTTGCCTTCTACAATTCGTTCGAAGAAGTCGATCGGCTGGCCGTCTCGTTGGAAAAGATCCGCAAGATGATGGCCTAAGCCGGCGTCGCGTCGGGCGCGCTGCGGCGGATGACGTCGAGGATGCCTTGCACTTCGAAGTTGCGCGAAACGCCGGTGAGTCCGAGCACACGCCGGGCTTCCTCGATATCCTCGGGGTGGTTGCCCGGCGGCCATTCGATCCAAGTGCGCTCGCAGTCCTCCCCGGAGGCATGGAGCAAAGGCAGCAAGGCATTGATGCAGAGCGTGTCGGCCCGACCGTCGGGAAAAACGCAGCCCAGGATACCATCGTGTAGGCGTCGCCGATGGCTGGTCAGGATCGACTGTTCCAATTCGGTGCCCCAGTGACGCACCCGTTCGCGCCAATCGGGCTGCCGGCGATTCAGTTCCAGGTATTGCGCCAAGCGCCGGTAGGGATGTCCGGCCGGACGCAAGCCCCGGAGCCGCCAGCGCCCGCACTTTTCCATGTAGAGCGCATCGAGGCCGAGCAGGACCATCTCGGCCGGGGAATGGGCGCGGGCCAATTCGGACATCGGGGCGCGATTGCCGCCATGGCCGAGGGATTCCACGACCAGCTCATGGCAGGCCGCTTCCCAGCCGATGGCTTTGGCGCGGGCCTTGGCGTGCTTGGCCTTGCGGCGGAAACGTTCGAGGGCGCGCCGGCGCAAGCCCGGTAGGATGGTGCTTTCGGCCTCCTGCACCTTGCGGGCGACCTCCCCGGCCCGGCCGCGCAATTCGAGCAACGCATCTTCTTCGGCGAGGTCTTCGAGGTCGCGCGGCAGGTAGGGGAGGAGCACGACCGTTTCGGGCTGATGCCCCGACGTGGTCGTCACATCCTTGACGCCAGGCAGCAGGACCGCGTGCAGGACGACACCGGAGAAGTTGGGGTCACGGTCATGTTGGTGGGCTTGCCAGTCGCTGGAGCGTAGGTGGATTTCGACGTCCCCCCGGACGCGGCGTTCGTCGATGAGCAGTTCCGCTCCAAGGAAGTCGGGCCCCGCCCCGCGATTCCAGTCGCCGGGCGTCAGGACCGCGATGGTCTTGCCATTGGCGGAGGCCATCGGGCCGGTGACTTCGCCGGATGCCCATAGCCGTTGGATGGCGCGTTCGCCGATGGCGAAAGGACCGTAAGGACCTTCCAGTTCTTCCACGCGATCGCAGGTACTCATGCCCGTCTTCATAGACGGAACCCGATGGCGAAGGGAAACTCGCCGATAACTCAAGGGTAACACACCGAATCCGCTTGAGGCAAATCCGAGGCTCGCCTCTAATCCCTTGCACGGAGAGGTGGCAGAGTGGTCGATTGCACCTGACTTGAAATCAGGCGAGCCGCAAGGCTCCGAGGGTTCGAATCCCTCCCTCTCCGCGCGTTAGCGCGAGAGGAGGGATGAGAACCCTTGGGTTCGGCGAAGGCCGCTAGGCCGAGCAGGCGATGCCGCAGGCATCGGGGCGGAGCCCTGGAGCGAAGCGGAATCAATCCCTCCCTCTCCGCGCGTAAGCGCGTGAGGAGGGATGAGAACCCTTGGGTTCGGCGAAGGCCGCTAGGCCGAGCAGGCGATGCCGC
>DBCN01000086.1:2718-5415 GCA_002293065.1 Opitutia bacterium UBA957 | reverse complement strand
CCTCGACGACGTCTTCTCGAAGCAGGTCCCGGCGGTCGTGGTGTCGCGCGGCCTCCAGGTCGACGCCTTGCTGAAACGCTTGGCCGACAAGCACCATGTGCCGATCATCCGCACGCAGCTGAAGTCGAAGGACTTCTCCGCCGAAGCGACGGTGCTCTTGGAGGAGAAGTTCGCCCCGCGCACCAACCTGCACGCGACGTTGGTCGACATCCGCGGCGTCGGGGTCCTGCTGCGCGGCGCTTCCGGCGTCGGCAAGAGCGAGTGCGCCTTGGCCTTGATCGAACGCGGCCACTCCTTGGTCGCGGACGATTTCGTCATCGTCACGCTGATCGGCGACCGCGAACTCCAGGGGACTTCGAAGGAGCTCAACCGTGGTTACATGGAGTGCCGCGGCATCGGCATCATCAACATCGCCTCGATCTTCGGCGTCCGTTCCGTCCGCCGCGAAAAGCGCGTGGACCTCGTCGTCACCTTCGTGCTCTGGCAGCCGGGGATGGATGAGGAGCGCGCGGGCTTGGAGGTCGAGAACTACGAGATCCTCGGCCGCAAGGTACCGCACATGACGATTCCGGTTCGGCCGGGTCGCGACATGGCCCGCTTGGTCGAAGTGGCCGCGATGGTGCAGGCCTTGCGCGGGATGGGGCACGACTCCGCCAAGGAGTTCAGCGACCGCCTGATCCAGCACATGAGCCGGGGCGACCAGAACAAGGCCTGAAGCTCAGTTCTTCGAGCCGTCCCAGCGACAGTCGGCCATCACGCGGAGACAGATCTCGCGGAGGTCGAAGAGCGTGGCTTCCAGTTCACCGGAGGCTTCGGCGGAACTCAGGCGGGCTTCGTCGGGAATCTGCGCGAGCAGACCGATGGAATAGTTGATGGCGGAGAGGCCGCGCTTCATGTGGACCAAGGCGAGCGACATATCGCCGGTATCGGTGGCGTTGATGGCCATGATCATCTGGTGCTCGACGTCCCAGAAGGAGTGCATCAGGTCGGCCGCGGTGAGCGCGTTGATGGCGAGGCCGGAATCTTGGCAGAGTTTCCGGAAGCAGACCGTCAGCTGGATGCCGAGCGCCCGCGACACGATGTAGACCGGGTGCTGATGGATGCAGTAGGGGAGGTCGGGACCGTCATTGTCGTCATCTGCCGGGTCGTCCGGCGGGTCGCCCGGACCCCAGTCCGCGTTTTCCCAGCCCATGCGACGCGCGGAGATGTCGAGCCGATCGGGGAGGGGTTTGACCTCGTTGTAGTAGGACAAGAAGCGACCGACCTCATGGTCATTGCGCAACAGGTAGCCCGCCCAGTCGGCTTCGCCCCAAGAGGCATTGCCGGAACCGTCGAAGTCGCCCTGAGGCTGGTCGCCGTCGTGCATGGGTTCATCATGGGCAGGAAACTTGGGGATGCAAACCCCTTGTCGGATAAATTCCCCTTGTCCCGCCCCCTTTTCCCGTGGCTAATCGTGCCATGGACCTGCCTCACCTCACCCAAGCCCTGGTGGCCGGACGCTCCTTGACGCCCGCTGAGGCGGCGACGGCGGCGGCCGCGATGGTGGAAGCAGGTATCTCCGATGCCGCCAAGGAGGCCTTCCTGTTGGCCTTGGCCCAGCGGGGCGAGACGGCGACGGAAGTCACGGCCTTTGCCCAAACCTACCGAGGCTTGGCGCGACGCATCGACTTCGGGGACGTGCCGGCCCGGGCCATCGACATCGTCGGCACCGGCGGCGACCGTTCGGGCAGCTTCAATATTTCCTCGGCGAGTTCGCTCATCGTGGCGGCGGCGGGCGTGCCCGTCATCAAGCACGGCAATCGTTCGATCACGTCGAAGTCCGGCAGCGCGGATTTCCTGGCCGCCTTGGGCGTCGTCTTGGAAGCCGATGCCGACCAGCTCCGCAAGGCGCTGCATGACGCGAACTTCTGCTACCTTTACGCACCGGCTTTTCATCCCGCCTTCAAGGCCATCTTGGGCGTACGCAAGAAGATCGCCGAAAGCGGCACGAAGACGATCTTCAACGTCCTCGGCCCGCTCATCAATCCGGCGCAGCCCGCCCACATGTTGGTCGGCGTCTACGACGCCCGCTGGGTCGAACCCATCGCGGCCGCCTTGCACGAATTGGGTGTGAAGCGCGGCCTCGTCACGCACACCACCGTAGGCGGGGGCATGGATGAAGTCACGACGGCCGGTCCCGTCCGCGTCCGCGGTTGCGGGGCATTGGCGCACATCGATGCGACGTGGTTGCCGGGCGATTTCGGTTTCAAGCAGTGCACCATCGACGACCTCCGTGGCGGCACGCCGGAAGAGAACCTCGTGATGTTCTCCGACCTCCTCGTCGGCGGGGTCTCCGATGGCTTGCTGGACACCTTGTGCCTCAGCGCCGGCACGGCCCTGTGGGTCGCTGACGTCGCGCGGGATCCGGCCGCCGGTGCGGCGCTGGCGCGGCAGATCATCCTCGGGGGCGCTTTGCGCGACGAGGCGATCAAGCTGCGCGAAGCTTACCGGAGTTGAGCCAAGATGGCCTGGGCGGTGCGGCGCGAAGCCCCGCGGTTGGACGCGTGCCATTCTTGACCGGCTTGGCCCATGCGCGCCCGGCTGGCTGGGTCGCGGGCCAAAGCGAGCAGGGCGGCGCGGACGCCGGCGGCATCGGCGGCCTTCTGGGCGGCGCCGACCTTCTCCAGTCCTTGGCAGATCGCTTTGAAGTTGGTCATG
>DBCN01000086.1:1349-2649 GCA_002293065.1 Opitutia bacterium UBA957 | reverse complement strand
GCGAGGCTCTTGCCGGCGAAGGCGAGGTCCGCGGCCCGCGTCAATTGACGGAGCTCACCGGTGGTGTCGGCAAGATGCACGATGGTCCCGGACGGCGCGGTGGGGCCTTGCGTCGAACGTTGGTGGAAGGAGAGCCCGCTGTCGGCGAGCAGACGGATCACCGCATCGCGGCGTTCCGCGTGTCGTGGGGCAAGCAACAGGCGGGCGTCGACGCCTGCGCCGCGCAACGCCTGCACGACGTCGAGCAACAAGGCCTCTTCGCCTTCCCAAGTGGATGAGCCCAGCAGCACCAGGCTGCGTTCGAAGCCGTCGAAGCCCAACGCCTGGCGCAGCACCAACCGTTCTCCGGGCGAGAGCGGGCCTTCGGTGGCCACGTCAAACTTCAGGTTGCCGGTGACGTCGACCTGCGCGGGTTCGGCGCCGAGGGACATCAAGCGGCGCGCATCCTCCTCGCTGCCGGCGCCGATCCACGAGAAGCCCGCGAGCAAACCGCGGCTCGCCGCGTTGAACTTTTGATGGCGAGCGAAGGAGCGATCGGAAAGACGGGCGTTGATCAGCAGCGTGGGGAGGCCGCGGGCCCGGGCTTGGCCCAAGTGTTCGGGCCAGAGTTCGCCTTCCGTCAGCACGATGGCGGTGGGTTGCAGGCGACGGTAGGCCAAGGCGCTGCAGGGCCAGAAGTCCACGGGGAAGATGCCGATGAACGCGCAGGCATCGGCGTAGCGCTCGCGGGCCAAGCGATAACCCGTGCTGGTCGTCGTGGTCAGGACCAACTCGACGTCGCCGGAAGCCCGCAGCTCTTTAAGCAAGGGCCCAATCGCCTCGATTTCACCCACCGAGACCGCCTGGATCCAGACCCGTTTGGGGTGGGCGGGGAGGGCGGGCAGGAAGCCCAGCCGCTGGCTAAATCCGGCTCCGTAGCCCCCGCGACGCACCATCCGCCACAGGTAATAGGGCGAAGCCAGCAGAAGGAGCGGGAGGAAGAGGATGCGGTAGACCCACAGCATGAACCAAGGAACGTGCCGCCCCCTGATGGATTGTCAGCCCAAAACACCCCTTTTTCCCTTGCCAGAGGGGGGTGGGGGTGTTTGAAACCCCTTTCCACCGTTGGGAGCGACCGCCGATTGCTTCCGACATCCAAACCAAAACTGCAGTCAAATACACCTGATCCAACGTCCTCTCCTTCGGCAAGAAGCAGGATACGGAGCTAAAAATACCATGAACATCACCGTAAAAGACCTCCTCGACGCTGGCGTGCACTTCGGCCACCAGACCCGTCGCTGGAATCCCAAGTCCCGTCCGT
>DBCN01000086.1:874-1257 GCA_002293065.1 Opitutia bacterium UBA957 | reverse complement strand
GCCGCTTACCTCGAAGAAGTCTCCGCCAAGGGCAAGGAAGTGCTCTTCGTCGCGACCAAGCCGCAGGCCCAGGAAGTCGTCCGCGCCGCCGCCAAGGCGACCGGTATGCCCTTCGCCGTGAACCGCTGGCTCGGTGGCACGCTCACCAACTTCGCGACCATCAAGAAGTCGCTCGAGTCCTACCGCACCTACCTGAAGATGGAGCAGGACGGTTCCCTCGCCAAGATGCACAAGAAGGAAGGCGCCGCCGTCCGTCGCGAGATGTCCCGCATGCAGCGCAACTTCGAAGGTCTCCTCGAATACCGCGAACTCCCGGCGGCGATGATCGTCATCGACACCAAGCACGAAGCCATCGCCGTCAATGAGGCCAACCGCCTCAAGAT
>DBCN01000086.1:0-786 GCA_002293065.1 Opitutia bacterium UBA957 | reverse complement strand
GACGCCGCCAAGTCCATCCGCCTCGTGGTCGAAGTCCTCACCCAGGCTGTCCAGAACGGTCTGGCTCGCCGTAAGGTCGACGCCAACCCGCGCAAGACCGTGACCCCGCTCTCCCGTGGCGAGTCCACCGAGAACGCCCAGCCCGAAGTCACCATCTCCGATGAGCTGATGAAGGCCAGCGAAGGCTCCGAAGGCGAAGAAGCCAAGGGTGCCGCCAAGACTGTTCGTCCGCGCAAGACGACCACCAAGTAATCTCGTCATGTCCGCTATCACCGCTCAGACGGTCAACGATCTGCGCCAGCGCACTGGTGCCGGTCTCATGGATTGCAAGAAGGCCCTCACCGAGGCCAACGGCGACATGGAAAAGGCCGTCGAAATCCTCCGCATCAAGGGGATCGCGACGCGCAACAAGAAGGCTGACCGCAAGGCCAGCGAAGGCATGATCGCCGTCCAGGTCGATGCGTCCGGCACGTCCGCCACGCTCCTCGAACTGAACTGCGAGACGGACTTCGTCGCCAAGAACGAAGCCTTCGTCGCCCTCGCCAAGGACCTCGTCGGCCAAGCTTCCCGCAACGGCGTCGACAACCTGCTCGACCAGCCTTACCACGCGGACGCCTCCCGCAAGGTGAACGACTTCCTGAACGATCAGGTCACCAAGATCGGCGAGAACCTCAAGGTCTCCCGCGTCCTGAAGTTCGCCGCCTCCGGCAACGGTCGCGTCTCCGCTTACGTCCACACGGGCGCCAAGATCGCCGTCCTCATCGAGCTCTCGACGAAGTCCGCCGC
>DBCN01000155.1 GCA_002293065.1 Opitutia bacterium UBA957 | reverse complement strand
GCTGGGTCATGGGTGATCCGCTTGCGCCGCCGATACAGCGGCTGGGCGGGCGTGCCCGAGGGCGGTCGCCCAACCCCTTCAGGAACGGGCGGCGAGTTCGCCGAGCGTGACTTGCGACGCAGGGGTCTGCATCAGGCGCTGCTCGATCAGGGAGAGCTCCCGGGCCGCGGGATCGCTCCGCAGGTCGGGTTCGCCTGCCTGGCTGTCGGAATGTAGGTCAACCACGCCCCAGAGCTGTCCCACCGTCATCGCCTCGAGCGGACGGGCGGGGCGGTGTCCCTCGGTCCGGCTTTCCATGGCGAGGAGGCCAGCCTCGCGCAGCATTTGGAGGCAACCGTCGGCCACCGTCGCCGGGATGTGGGCGATGTCGGCGATGTCTTCGGCCCTGGGACCAGCTTGGCCCCCGCGATAGCGGCGGAGCGTCTCCGCCGCGCAGATGAAGGCGAGGGTCCGGCGGGCCCGATGGCTCAAGCTTTCCCAGGCCTTGTGGCGAGCGAGCGCCCGGCGGTGCTGATAGGCGTAAGCGACCTGCCCCCCGAACAGGACGAAGAGCCAAGAGAGGTAGGTGCCGAACATGAGCACCATGATGATGCTGAGTTCCCCGTAGAGGTCCTGGAACTGCGCGACTTTGCCGACGTAAACGGCGGCGAGATGATGGTTGGTCGTGATGAGGAACGCGACCGTGGCGCCGCCGAGGAGCGCCGCGCTCCAGCGCACGCGCACGTTCGGCATCATCCGATTGAAGATCGCGAACGCCAATGCCAGCAGGCCGAGGGAGACGAGGAAGGGGCCGTTCCCGGCGATGAAGCCGATCAGCTCTTCGCCCCACGGCAGCCGGATGAGCCAGTCTCCCAGCCAGTTGGTGCTGTCCCCGAACACCTTGGCGATCGCCGCCATCGAAAGCATCGTGACCGTCGTGGCGCCGATCAGGAAGAACAGGACGAGGAAGAGGAGGTAGTTCGCGAAACGGTCGCGCCAACTGCGGCCGTGGCGGACGCCCCAGATGCCGTTGAGCGCATCCTCCACGCGGCTCAGCATGAGTACCGCGAGCACGAGGATGAGGGCCAATCCGACCACGCCCGCTTGGCCGTTCGCGGCATTCGCGAGGAGGCGGTCGACGAACGCGTCGAGCTCGACGTTGATGTCGCGGAGTTGCTTGGGGCTGCTCGCGCCACCGTTCGGCGTGGGCGTCGTCGCGGCCACTTGCGGTACCACGTAAGCGATGCCGGCGACGATGGCTTGTTTCGCGGGATTGTCCCCGTGGTTGGCCGATCGCGTGAGGATGTATCCAGAAACCGTGAGGGCGAGCGCGAGGAGCGGGCCGACGGACATCAACGTGTAATAGGTCAACGCCGCCGATTGTTGCGGCAGGCGATTGCCGAGCGTGCCATGCCAGCAGGTGACCAGGACGCGCCAGCAGGTCTTCAGGGCGCCCCGGGCCCCGCGTTCCGCGAGCGCCTCGGGCGTCCAGCAAGAGGCCAGCAGGGCGGGGCGGGCGGGCTTTTCGGGGTTTTTATCCGGCTGACCTGGTTGCATGCGGGCAGGCTGGAGGAAGGACCGCCCAGGGGCAACCCCGCGGGTGGGGTGAACAGCGTGAGCAACACTAACAACTGACGTTTGCGCCCCAGCCGAGGCCAGGTTTTCTCCCTGAGGTGTTCACCGAGGCTTTCTTCATCAAAATTTCGTCAAAACCGGCGAATGTGAATAAAGTTGCTTCCCCAAGTTGCGAAACCTCAGCGGTTTGCGAAAAAACCCTACATTTAGTGTTGGTTTTCATTTGCACCCCCTACATCTAGTATTATTTCCCTTCTATACCAATTTCTAGCGGCCGTCCTTGGCCTCTAAATAAGCCCTTTCTCTCCCCCTCTCCTCCATGGAAACGATTACGATCACCGTAGGCAAAAAATCCTTCATCCTCGACAAAACGAAGGCCGAAGAGGCCTTCAACAGCAAGAAGGTCATCAACGGTCGCCAGACCATGTTCTTCAACATCCTCCCGTTGAAGTACCAGTGGGCCTACGACCTCTACAAGACGATGAAGGCCAACCACTGGGAGCCGGAAGAGATCCCGATGCAGGAAGACTGCCAGCAGTGGCGCGACACCAACGGCAACATCACCGACATCGACCGCTGGATCATCAAGATGGCCATCGGTTATTTCTCCGCCGCCGAGGGCATCGTGGGCGACAACATCATCCACGTCGTGCGCGAGGTCGTGACCGCTCCCGAGCTCAAGCTCGTGCTCGGTCGCCATGCGCATGAGGAGAACATCCACGCCGACTCCCTGGTGTACATGATCTCCTCGTTGGGCATCAACCCGCACGAGTGCGAAGCGATGTTCGAAGACATCCCGACGATCGCCAAGAAGGCGGCGTTCGTCGTCAACAATTCCCGCGCCCTCCGCCGCAAGCTCGACCTCACGAAGCTCGAGGACAAGCAGGCCTTGGCCCACAACATGTTCCTCTTCGGCCAATGCATGGAAGGCACGCAGTTCTACGGCCTCTTCGGCATGGTGCTTTCCTTGGCCCGCCAAAACAAGTTCCCGGGCATCGGCAACATGTTCAAGTACACGCTGCGCGACGAGTCCAACCACATCGACCTCTTCTGCCGCCTCTTGCTCGAGCTGGTGAAGGAGAACCCCGACATCTGGACGCCCGCCTTCCGCGAGGAACTCCGTCAGCTCATGGCCACCGCCGTGGCGCTGGAGAAGGACTTCATCCGCGATTGCCTCCCGATCAACGGCCTCGGCCTCTCCTCCAAGGAGTTCGAGCAGTACATCGACTTCATCGCCGACCGCCGTCTGCGCAATTGCGGCCTCGAGCCGCTCACGGTCGACCCCGTCAATCCTTTCCCGTGGTTGTCCGAGATGATGGACCTGAAGAAGGAGCAGAACTTCTTCGAAGGTCGCGTCACCGAATACCAGAAGTCGGCCAACCTGGAAACCGTCAGCGACGACGAGCTCTAAGCCGATTTCTCGCCAAACGCGGACGTCACCCCCTTGCGCGTCCGTCTTGGCATGCTTCCTGTTCTTACCACCCCGATACACTCCGTTTTGATTTAATCCGCCGCGGGCCCACGCCCGCAGCGCCTCTCCCCCATCTTTTCTCCACTCCTCCGCTCCGCCTTTTCGTCTCATGAATCCCGAACTCCCTTTCTTCCGCGAAGACATCGCCCTCAAAAACGCCGTCCGCACCCCGGCGAACGCCAAGCCCCGCTTTAACTGGCGGGAGTCCCTCCCGGCCGCCGCCGCCGGTTCCGCCGGCCCCAGCCTCGACGCCGCCCGCTTCGCCGACATCATCGGCAATGCGCTGACCGACCTGCTCCTTTCCCGTCAAGTCACGGAGATCTTCACCGAGCAGAACCGCGCCTTCGTGGCCGCCGTCGCCGGGGAAGTGACCCAGCTCGTCGCCCAGCTGGCCAGCCAGAACGGCGGCCAGATCAGCGAAGCCCAGCTCATCCCCATCATCGAGCGCGCGCTCATCAACAACAACCGCCACGACGTCGCCAAGAGCCTCGTCTTCTCCTCCGATGCCGCCCGCGGCGTGGACGTTCCCGTCGTCACGACGCGCTTGATGCGCCGCAACCACCAAGTCGTGCCCTGGAACCAGGACAAGATCGACATCGCGGTCCGCAAATCGTTCCTCTCCCTCGGCCTCGACTCCGCCCCCGCCGAACGCGTCGCCGCCGCGGTGACCCGCACGGTCGCCCAAGGCGGGCAGAACATCATCGGCATCGAAGAGGTCCAGGACATCGTCCAGACCGAGTTGATGCGCCAAGGCCACTACAAGGTCGCCGAAGCCTACATCCTCTACCGCGCGATGCGCACCAAGCAGCGCGAGCAGGAAGCCGCCGCCGCGGTGCCCGTCGATGACCACCAGGACTCCCTCCTGCTCGTCAAGAACCCCGATGGCTCCACCTTCCTCTGGAATGGCGAAGACCTCCGCAAGCGCATCTCCTACGCCCTGACCGGCCTCGAGATCGACATGCCCGTCGAAACCATCGAAGCCGAGCTCCGTCGCGGCCTCTTCAACGAAGTCAGCGAAGCCGACCTCCGCAAGACGGTCGAGCTCAACGCCAAGACGCTCATCGAGCGCGACGCCGATTTCGCGCTGTTCGCCGCCCGCATCTCGCTGTCCTACATCTACGAGGAAGTCCTCGGTTGGAGCATCATGCGCGACGGCGTCGCCAAGCTCCGCGAATTCCACCGCGCCAAGTTCTCCGCCTACATCGAGCGCGGCATCGAGATTGGCCGCCTCTCGCCCGACCTGCGCCGCTACGACCTCGCCAAGCTCGCGGACGCCCTCGACCCGATGTCCGACATGGACTTCGAGTTCCTCGGCGTGCAGACGCTCTACGATCGCTATCTGATCATCGACAAGACGAGCCGCACGCATCGCCGCCTCGAGACCCCGCAGTTCTTCTGGATGCGCGTCGCCATGGGCCTCTTCCTGCGCGAGGAGAAGAACCGCGAGGAGTGGGCCATCCGCCTCCACGCGCTCTACAAGTCCCGCCGCTTCTGCAGCTCGACCCCGACGCTCTTCAATGCCGGCACGCTGCACAGCCAGCTGTCCTCCTGCTACCTCTACAAGGTCGACGACACCATCGAGTCGATCATGATCCGCGGCATCGCGGAGAACGCCTTCCTCTCCAAGTGGGCCGGCGGTCTCGGCGGTTCCTGGACGGCCGTCCGCGGCACGGGCTCGCACATCAAGGGCACCAACGGCGAATCGCAGGGCGTCATGCCTTTCCTCAAGCTGCACAACGACCAATTGGTGGCCGTCAACCAAGGCGGCAAGCGCCGTGGCTCCGGCTGCGCCTACCTCGAGACGTGGCATAACGACGTCGAAGATTTCCTCGAGCTCCGCCGCAACACCGGCGACGACCGCCGCCGGACCCACGACATGAACACGGCGAACTGGATCCCCGACCTGTTCATGAAGCGCCTCCGCGACCGCCAGAACTGGACGCTCTTCATGTCCAACGAGGTGTCCGACCTGCACGAGACCTTCGGCGCCGATTTCGAGCGTCGCTACGTCGCCCACGAGCAGAGGGCGAAGGAAGGGAAGATCTTCGGTAAGACGGTTCCGGCCGTCGAACTGTGGAAGAAGATGCTGAACATGATCTTCGAGACCGGTCATCCGTGGATGACCTTCAAGGATCCGTGCAACGTCCGCTCCCCGCAGGACCATGTGGGCGTCATCCACTCGTCCAACCTCTGCACCGAGATCACGCTCAACACGAGCGCCGACGAGACCGCGGTCTGCAACCTGGGTTCCGTCGTCCTCGACGCGCACCTCGACGCCGCGGGCAACATCGACCATGCCAAGCTCGCCGAGACGGTCCACGTCGCCGTCCGCGCCCTCGACAACGTCATCGACATCAACTTCTACCCGACCAAGGCCGCCGAAGTCTCCAACCTTCGCCACCGCCCCGTCGGCCTCGGCGTCATGGGGCTCCAGGATTGTCTCTATCGCCGCAACGTATCCTTCGCGTCCGAGGCGGCCGTCGAGTTCAACGACGAGATCATGGAAGCCGTGGCCTTCTACGCCTACGGCGCCTCCTCCGACCTCGCCGCCGAACGCGGCGCGTACAGCACCTACAAGGGCTCCAAGTGGGACCGCGGCCTGCTCCCGCAGGACACCGTCGACCTCCTTGAGGCCGAACGCGGCGAGAAGATCGAAGTCAAGCGCGGGGGCCTCCTCGACTGGGCGCCGATCCGGGCCAAGATCGCCAAGCAGGGCATGCGCAATTCCAACGTCCTCGCCATCGCGCCGACGGCGACGATCTCCAACATCGTGGGCAGCTCGCCTTGCATCGAGCCGACCTACAAGAACCTCTTCGCCAAGAGCAACCTGTCGGGCGACTTCATCGAGCTCAACAGCAGCCTGGTGCGCGACCTGAAGAAGCTGGGCCTCTGGAACCAGAAGATGGTCGAACAGCTCAAGTACTTCGACGGCGAGCTCAAGGAGATCCCGGAGATCCCGCAGGTCCTCAAGGAGAAGTACATGACGGCCTTCATCATCGACTACAAGTGGCTCATCGACGCCGCCGCCCGCCGCCAGAAGTGGATCGACCAGGCCCAGTCGCTCAATCTCTTCCTGCCGCGCGCCGAACTCAAGGCCCTCTCCCACATGTACCAGTACGCTTGGCGTACCGGTCTCAAGACGACCTACTACCTCCGCACGTTGGGCGCCTCGAACATCGAGAAGGCCACCGTCGAAGTGAAGGCCAAGACCGAAGCCGCCCCGGAGAAGAAGGTCTTCACGGAAGCCGAGAAGAACGCCTGTTCCATCGAGGCGATGATGAACGGCGGCACCTGCGAGGCCTGCCAGTAAGGTCGGCTGACATCGCTGGGTCCCTCGGGGGCGGCCAGGCGGCCGCCCCTTTTGTTTGGCCTGGTCGCCAAGGTTGCCTTTTTCGGGCCACCGCCTTCCCTCGACGCATGTCTTCCTCCCTGCTGACTTCCGCCGGCGAAGTCCTCGTGCGTACGCGCGACGAGTCCTTCGTCGAGCTCGCCCGCCGCATCAACGCCTTGGCGGCGCGCGGTCCGGCGACCGTGGCCCTCAGCGGTGGGTCGACCCCCAAGGCTTTCTATGTTTGGGCGGCGACGACCGGCGCGTTGACGCCGCAGGCCTTGGAGCGGGTGACTTGGCATGTGAGCGACGAGCGCTGCGTCCCCCTGGGTTCCGACGACTCCAACTTCGGTCATGCCGCGCGTGGTCTTCTCGATCCGCTCGGGGTCCCCGCCACCTGTCGTCAGCCTTGGCCCGTGGAGTTGGCTCCCGCCGCCGCCGCCGCCGCCGATGAGGCTGCCTGGCAGGCCCAGCCTCATCGGGCCTACGATCTTTGCGTGCTCGGCTTGGGGGATGACAGCCACATCGCCTCCCTCTGGCCGCAGTGCCCCCTGATCGGGGCTCCGGGACTCCCGCGCTTCGTCGCGACCGAGTGGCCGGGCCGCGGTTGGCGCCTGACGATCACCGAAGCCGGCTTGGCCCAATGCGGCTCCGTGGTCGTGCTCGTCAATGGTCAGTCCAAGGCGGCGGCCTTGCTCAGCGTGTGCGCGGGTGAGTTCGAGCCGGCCCGCTATCCTGGCCAAGTCCTGCGCGCGCTGGCGCACAAGGTCACTTGGCTGGCGGATTCGGCGGCGGCGTCGGCGCTGTAAGCGGGGCGGGGTTCGTTTCCACCACCGTTTCCTTGGGCAGGGGGCCTTGGGCCGCTAGTCCTGGGCCCACGACCATGATGAAGCGTCGGGCGGGCGTGAGGATGGTCTTGGTCGAGCAATCGGGCAGCCATTTCCCTCCCTCCAGGTAATCCAGCGTGAGGTGCGCGCTGGTGCGTTCCGTCGCGATGAAAGGGAGGACACCCGACTTCCCCGGGTCGACTTCCCCGACTTGGTCGTTCAGCCGGCAACGAAGACGTTTGTCCGATAGGTTCAACAGGCATCCGGAGCCCCAAGGGAAGACCTCGAGGTCGGCGGGGACCAGCCAAGCGCGCATGGCGGCCGGGTGTTCACCTTGCATCACGAGGATGAAGCGTCTTCCCGCCTGTGGCCGCGGGAAAATCGCCACCCGCTTCGCTTGGGGCGCGTTCGCCACCCAAAGCTCCACCGACTCGCAGGGAGGGATGATGGCGTTGGCGATGATGGCGCCGGCCTGGGCTTGCAGCGGGATCGCTTGCTGGGTCGGCCGCGTGACGAGGTGGACTTTTCCTCCCGGCGTGCCCGCCCAACAGGCTTGGATGACCCAAGAGCCTTGGCCATCCGGGTCGGGCGTCGGCGCGGGGGTTTCTGCCGCCCAGAGTTGCGGCAGCGCCCAGAGGCTAAGCCAGAGCCGCCTCATTGGACCGCAGGCTTGCCGTTGGCGGGCGGCGGGACCACGGGGACCACGGGCTCCACGCTCTCGATGCTGCGGCTCTCGAACAGCGGACGACCATCCGTCGACACGCCGGTCTGCAGGATGAAGACCAGGGAGCGACGATTGGGTCGACCGGCGATCTTGGTGCCGAGGATGGGCTCGAAGCCGTCGTTGGGCAACAAGGCCGCGAGTTTGATGTGGCTCGTCTGGCGTTCGCGGAAGATCACCGGGAGTAGGTCGGAACTCCCCGGGGCCAGGCGAAAGCCCTTGCTGTCGATTTCGCCCGCCAGCGTCATCGCCGAAAGGTTCACGACGCGGATGGAGCCATAGGGAAAGCGGCCTGCCTCGTAATCGAAGGCCCGGCCGGCGCACGAACCGTCCGGGGCCATCAGCAACAAGACGCCGACATCGGGAGAGTCGGGCAAGGCCACGGTCGCAAAGGCGGCCCACTCGTCGGCTTTTTCTTTCTTGGCGGGCTCCGGCTTGGGCTTGGCGTCGGGCTTGGGTGCGGGGGTCGTCGGTTGCGCGTAAAGTTTCTCCGGGTCGAACGCCTCGACCTTTTCGTTCACGCCTTTCTTGCGCACAATCGTCAACTGGGCGGCCCCGCGGTAGTCCTTGGAGAGGTCGAGGTTCATTTCCAGCGCGACGACGGGGACGATTTCCTTGCCCTGCACGATGGCGAGTTCGACGCGCTCCGCCGGGCTGGCCCACCAAGCGAGCCGTAACGTGCACCTCCGCTCGGGCGGCGGTTCCGGCGCGGCGGCGAGGGAAAGGGCGGTGACGAGGAAAAGGAAAAGTCGCATGCGGTCAGATGTCGGAGTCGCGGAGCCAGCGGACGGAAGTGATCTTGAAGCGTCGGCCGAGCAGGTTGTTCACGCGGCTGGCGTCCTTGTTGCGCGCCCAGCGCTCCATGATCGGGGAAGTCGCGTAGTTGGTGAAGGTGGGGTGGCGATAGCCACCGAACCCACCACCGCCGCCCGAGTTGTCGCCGCCGGAACTGCCCCCGGTCGGCACGGTGATGCTGCTGCCGACCGGGAGGGCGCCAATGGCCACCGTCGGCTCCTTGTCGTCCGGAATCAGCAGTTCGGGCATGCGCTGCACGGTCAATTCGACCCACGCCTTGCCGGCGACTTCGCCGTTGGCGTTGAGGCTTTCGCCGTAGGCCCGGACCACGAACGTGTCGCCGCGGACGGTCAAGGACGGTCCGATCGCGTTGAGGACCTGCATCTGCAGGAGGTGCGAATGTGAACCGGCCTGCACGGGGAAGCTGCCCGGCCCCGGGGAGTTCGAGGATTTCGAGTAGGCGGCGGGATCGTAGGCCTTCGCCTGCGGGAAGCGGCCACCCGGGACGGTGGATTTGGTGTTGAAGCCTTCCTTCATCTTGCCCGAAGCCACGGCATAATCGTTGAGGCCGGAAGCGTCGATGGCCGCCTGCAGCGGGCCCTTGAGGCCGGTGGCCTGGTTGGTGAGCCGACGGTTGACGAAGTCCGCGATGCTCATGAAGGGTCCGCGGCGGCGGACCTCGACGACGATGTTGTCGGCCAACTTGTCGATCTCGGCGTCGGTGAGGCTATGGAATTTCAGGCCCCAATAGGAGCCCGCGCCTTGCGTGTCCGTGGTGTTGGGCGGGATGCCGAAGCGGCTGAACACCGAGTTGCCGGACGCATCGACGCCGCGGAGCGAGGTGAGCATCAGGCGCCAAGCTTCCTTGGACGTCGAGTTCACGTTGAAGGCGCCTTCATAAAGGAATTGCTTCGCGACGCGCTCGGGCCGGGAGGGGAGTTCGCCGGCGGGGCGCGGCGTCGAAGTGGGCTTGCGGTAGAAATCGTTCCTCAGCTCGGTGTCGCTGCGGCTGTCGCTGAAACGGCCCCAGACGAAGCGTTTGTTGGCGAGCGGCTTGTTGCCGATGGCCAGCTCATCCCAAACCTCGGCGAGGCCGGGTTTCTGCTTGCCGGCCGTGACGACGGCGGGCGCCGGGTTGCGCGTGGAGACGCCCCCCGAGAAGGTGTTGCGGGCGACGTTGGGCATGGCGGCGTTGGCGCCGGAGAAGAAGTAGCGGTCCCATAGGGCGAGGTTGGCCAGGAAGGCGCTATCCGTCCGGATGGTCGAGGTGTTGCCGTTGTCGGTGCCGAAGTCGGCCGTGCCGTTGTCAACGCGCGAAATCGGGCTGACGCATGAGTTGGGCCAATAGAGCGTCTTCGCCGTGTTCGGCAGGCCGATGTGGGGGAAACTGTTGCCGACGGTGTAGGCGGGTTGCGTCGCGTAGGTGCCGAACTGCACGTGGCCCAGGCCGGTCAGCGAGAGCATCGGGCGCTGGGGCACTTCGAAGAGCACGGTTTCCGTGCGACCTTCGTTGAGTTTGTAGCTGTTGCCGTAGTAGCCCTTGTTGGTCGACGTCATGTCGACCGGGGTGAACGAGCCCGGGTCCGGGTAGAAGCTGAGGATCATCGGCGGCGTCTGCAGGGAATCGGCATCCCAGTCGCGCGGGTCCGTCGCGTCGTAGCGCATATCCGCGACGAGCGGCGAGGCGGTGCCCGCCCCGACTCCGCGGCCATTCCCCGTCGAAAGGTTGTCGACCGTGCGGGCGTCCACCGGGGAGCGCCAGCGCAGGTCCATCACCCCGACGAACGTGCGTTCGATGTAGGGCGCGTTGGAGGCTTCGCCGGTCCGCGTGATCGTTTTCTGGGCCAGGACCTTGCGGGCCGTGAGGGCATCGGGGTAGAAGCAGGTGAAGAAGCCCGTCCGGTTGATGAGGCCTTCGTCGGAGCCGTCGCACTCGGCGTAGTTTTCGCCGCCCCAGATCTTCGCAAGGGGGAAGGTCGCGGAGCCATTGTCCCGCTTGTAGTGCATCAGGTTGTAGTTGATGAAGAGGCCATCCCAGTAGCCGCCGGATGCGTTGTTGCCGTCGGCGTTGGAGCCCGAGGTCGGCACCCACGCCGCGTACATGCGGCTGATGATGGGGTAGCCACCCGTGGCGGTCGCGACGCTGCCGCCGTCGCCCAAGATGCGGTAGTAGTGGCGGGCCTTGTCGGGGTCGTAGCTGCGGCCGGAGCGGATGATGGAGGCGCCGTTGTTGGAGAGGCCCGTATTCGTCGAGCCTTCGCAACCGATGACGACGACTTCCCCGGGATTCATGCGCAGGGTCGCGCCTTCGTTGGCGACCCAGCGGATGGCGAAGGAACGGTTGAAGCCGTTCGTCTGCGGATAGAACACGCCATTGGCGAAGGAGAGCCCGTTGGTGTTCACGCCGTTGAGGTTGAGCGGCTCTTCGCCGCCCGTCGTCGGGTTGATGCGCGAGAAGGTGAGCGCCAGCGGGTAGTACTTGTTGAAGTAGGCGCCGAACCCGGTGAATTCGAGCGCCACGTTGTAGGGGTTGTGCAACGTGATGATCGGGTCGAAGGTCACGCCGAGGGTG
The DNA here is from genome assembly GCA_002293065.1 of Opitutia bacterium UBA957. Classification (GTDB taxonomy): domain Bacteria; phylum Verrucomicrobiota; class Verrucomicrobiia; order Opitutales; family UBA953; genus UBA953. The sequence continues at coordinate 9,485 of DBCN01000155.1, read as the reverse complement.
TCTTGGTTGTAGATCACGCCCCAGCGTTGCGTGTGGCGGAGGATGGTGGGCGCGAGCTTCATCGCGGTCGGTTGGGGATACTGACCTCCCCCGGTCGACCAGCGGACCGACGAGAACTGGTGCGGCTGGTAGGTGCTGCGGACCCAGTTGCCGCCGCCGTAATTGAGCATGCGGGCCTTGCGGTGGAGGACGCCGGCATTGTACTTCTCGCCGAGGTAGGCCGGGCCCGAGGGATCGCCGACGCAGCTCCAACCGGTGACGCCCGAGCTGTAGGTGAACGGTTCGGCGGTGCGGGCGAACCAGGCGTCCGCGGCGCTGGCCGGCTGGCCGCGCGCCCCGGTGGTTTCGAGTTCGCGCTTATACAGGCGGTAGAAATTGCGCATCAGCAGCCAGGTCGGGCCACGCACCGTCCAGTCATCCCCCGCATAGTCTTTGGCGCCATTGGCGAAGGTGGCGGTGGCCGGGACCGAACGCGGACCTTGGTCGATGAGCGCTTGGTTGGTGCCCGCGGCCGGCGGTACGGCGGAGGGGCCGCTGGTGTTGTTCGGGATCGGGGCCTCGAAGACGAACCCGAGTTTGTTGCTCGAATCGCCCCACTCCGCGAATGACGGCGTATTCGAAGCGGAAAAGCCGAAGGCACCCGCTAGGTTGATGATGTTGCGGTCGCCCGGGGCGCCTGGGCTGTCGTGGAACTCCCGGAGGAGTTTGAAGTCCTCATGCGGCAGTTCGAACGCGATCGAAAGGTCGGTCCGGAGTCCGCCGTTGTAGGTGTCCGAGAGCACGCCGTAGGAGCGCAGGGTGATGTCGCCGTAGTACTTGGCGACCGTATCGGCCGCGATGGTGCCGTTGGCGGGGTTGGCCGTGACGCCGGCCGCCCAAGCCCCGAGGTCGCTGCCGGAACTTGCGTAGGAGAGTTTGGACCCGCCGACGGAGGCGAGGTCGGTGTCGGACCAGAGCTTGAAGTTGGGCCAAGCGAGGGCGGTGCTGCCGCCGAGCGTTTCCTGGCCCGTGCGTCGGGCCGCGCTGTAGAGGTAACCCTTGTCCCAAACGCTGGGAGTCGCGGTGAAGGTTTCCGTCAGGTTGACCTTGGCCTTGACGCTTTCGTCGCCGGTCCACCAGGCGTAGTTGCCGAGGGGGACGTCGTTCGTTCCGGCTCCGGGCAAAGGCAGCGGCGGGATTTTCACGCGGGTGTCCGCTTTGGCGTCGCGGGCGATCGTGCCATACGCGAGGAGGGGGACCGTGCGCACGCTGGCGCTCGTCGCCGTCGCCGCGCTCCGCAGCAACTGGTCCATCGGTCCGGCCTCGCTGGTCTTCAGCAGTCGATTCGGGGACATGTTCGCTACGGCCAAGCCCGTGCTGGGATCGGCCGAAACGAGGTAGCCGAGGAACAGGCGCTTATCGGGATCGCTGACGAGCCAGTCGCGGACTTTCGATTGATCGGCGCCACCGGTGGCCCAGACGCCCGTCCATGCGCGTTTGTCTTCGGCGACGCTGGTGGAGGATTTGCTCTGCAGGTAGGTGTTCAGGGAGGTGCCTGGCTTGGTGCCATCGAGCAGGTCGATGCGGGCGGTCACGCGCTGGTCGTGTCCGACCAGCGTCTGCAGCTGGGCGACGGCGAGCCGGCCCGCGACGGTCGCGTTCATGCGGGCCCGGAGATAGGCCGAGTGCGTGCTGGCGAGGCGACTCTCCACTTGGAGGAATGCGGCGAGGACGATGACCAGCATCACCATCGCGGCCATGATGGTGAGTGAGAGGACGAGCGAAAAACCTCGCTTGTGCGTGGGGGGCATGGGGTCAAATTAGGCAGTCACCCGCTTGACACAATCGGTAATAAAAAACGGCCCCCCCACGCTATTGCGTGAAGGCCGTCATAAAAGGCTTACTTTATGTTATTTGGACGCCTTGGCCGGGGTCCTGCCGTTGCCGGCGGGCGCCACGGGCGGCGGCGGCACGCCATTCGGGTAAGGATTCACGTCGAGGATGCACTGGCTCTGGTAGCGCTCGTCCTCCGCGCCGCTCTTTTCGACGATGAAGAAGAGGGTCCGGAAGGTTTTGTTCAGGATGACCTTGGTCGAGTAGAGGACGCGCTGTTGCCCATCGGCTTCGAGCGCGGCCACGGCGATCGAAGCCGTCGTGCGCTCCTCGAACTTCTTGGGGCACTGGCCGGTTTGGCCGGGCTCCGTCATGAACACCGCGCCGTCGAGCGAGCAGGCGATCCGCGCGCGGGAGAAGTTCACCAGCTTGAGCGTCCCGTAGGGGAACGCTTCCAGCCCGAAGTCGAACGTCCGGGTGATGCAGGAGTCGTCGGCCTCGTTCGGGATCAGCAGCACGCCCAGGTCGGTATCGGTGGGACCGATCGCGATGGTCGCGTACGGGACCCAGGCGAACTTGGGCTTGCCGTCCTTCTCGGTCTCCCCGGTGGTCACCTTCTTGAGCAGCACGGCGTTGACGTCGCCCTTGTAGGCGATCGCGTTGCTGAGCGACATCGGGTTGGGGGAAACGGGGATACGGTCGCGGCCCATCTGGAGCGCGAGCTCGGGCACCTGGCGCGGGAAGTTCCACCAAGCGAAGCGGAGCGCGCACTGGCGCGATTCGACTTTCGGCGCGTCGGCCGCAGGCAGGGGGAGCGCGCCCAGGCAGAGCAGGGCGAAACAAAGGCGAAGCCAGGACATGGGATTAGATTTCGTTCGCGGTCAGCCAGCGCGTCGACGTCGCCTTGAAGCGGCGACCGAAGAGGCGGTTGATGTTGGCGCTATGGAGCGGCGCGCCCGGCGCGAGCGGGGTGCGTTCGAACTGGTCGACGATCGGCTTGGTGTCGTATTCGGAGGTCGGCGAACCGTTGTTGTTGCGGTAGTTCTGCTTGCGGCGGTTGGGCTCGACCCAGGCGGGCCCCACGAACTCCGTCGAGCGCTGGACGACGACTTCGATCCACGCCTTGCCGATCGGGTTGCCCGCGGTGTCGAGGGCTTCGCCGTAGGCGCGCACCACGAAGGTGTCCGAGCGGGCGGTCAGGTTGGGCCCGATGGAGTTGAGGACGTCCTTCTGCGTGACGATGCCCGGGGCGCCCAGGCCCGCCGTCGCGGTGGTGTTGACGCCGTTCTTGCTCATCGAGCGGAGCGTCGGGAAACGGTCCTGCGCGGGCAGCGGCAGGTAGGGGGCGGAGAGCGCTTGGCCCGGGACGGCCGCGAACGTGCCGCCGGCGTTGCTGATGGCTTGGTCGTTGATGTTCGTCGAATCGATCGCCGCCTGCAGCGCGCCCTTCAGGCCGAAATTGTCCGAGGCGATCAGGCGCCGGTTGATGAAGTCGGAGAGCGACATGAACGGGCCCCGCTTGCGGACTTCCTTGACCACGGCGGCGGCGAGGGTGTCGACTTCGGCGTCGGTGAGCTCGCGGTAAGCGGTCCAGGGAGAATTCGCCCCGTCGTTGTTGCCGAAGGCGCGGGCGAAGCGGGTGAGCGCGGTGCCCGTGGAGACGCCCGAGGCGTCCGGGATCTTCTGGCCGCGCAGCGAGCCGAGGATGGCCTTCCAGGCGGCCTTGGAGGTCGAATTGACGTTGAAGCCGCCGTCGTAGAGGGCGTTCGTCGGGATGTAGCCCGGGTGCGGGAAAGCGAAGGGCTGACCGCCCGTCGCCGGCACATAGGCCACGCGTTTGTTGGCGAGCGGGTTGCTGCCCTTGTCGAGGGCGTCCTTGATGCCGGCGATCTTCGTGAGGTCGGTCACGCCGTTGGCGTTCAGGGCGAGGGCTTGGTCGGCCTTGACCTTCGGGTCGATCGGCAGGTTGGGGCCGCTCGGCCAATTCGAAGCGGTTTCACTGTAGGACCCCACTTGGGCATTGAGGCCGCTGAAGAAATAACTGTCCCAGAGCGCGAGGTTCGCGGCGAAGGCGTCGTCCGTCCGCACGTTCGCGTTGTGGCGCATGAGGTTCGATCCGATGGCCTTGGCGACATAGCCATGTTCGATGACCGCCTCTTCGCCGCCGCCCTTGGTGCCGGGCCAGTCGCAGACCTTGGTGAGGTTCTTGATGCCGGGGTGGGCGAAGGAGGCGCCGACGGTGAGGTCGGCTTCGGTGTTGGTCTGCGCCGTGGCGGCGTCGCCGAGCTGCGACAGCGAAAGCAATGGCCGGCGGGGAATCGGGAAGAGCACGACGTTGGTGTTCCCGCCTTGGCCGACAAGGACGCTCTTTCCCCAGTAGCCCCGGTTGCGCCCCGAGTTGTCGAGGTCATACAGCTTGTTGACGCCGAGTTGGTCGACGGCCCGTTGGCTCATGATCCAATTGGCGGGCGCGTGCGTCTTGCCGTCGTAGGCGAACATGAACGCCTGCGAGGCCCGCGTGCTGAAGACGTACGGCGACATCGGCGCGGAGCGCATTTCGTTGGGAGTCTTCATGCGGTCGAAGTCGCCGCTCGGGACGTAGGCGCTGCTCTGCGGATACCAATTGTTGCCCGCGTAGGTCTCCTTGGCCCCGCGCGCCAACATGTCCAAGATGAAGAACTTCTGCTTGTCGACGGCGGTGCCTTGGTTCGCCCAGGCCGCTTGGTTCTGGCCGGCGAAACGCAAGATCGTCACCGGGGCGAGTTGGAGCGAGCGCGACCATTGGCTGCCGAAGCCTTGCTGGGCGCCGAATTCGGGGTCGCTGTTCACGGTGTAGCCATTGTTGGCGTTGCCGTACATCGGCCAGCCCGTCGTCATGCAGCGCAGGTTGAGCAGGAGCGGTTCGTTGACGAGTTCGACGCCCCGGACCGCGCCTTGGCCATTCGCCCGGCGGGTGTCGTCGGTGGTGCCGAACCAGCGCCGCCCCCAGCTCAACTGCTGGTTGCGGTGGCTGAACCCGTTGAGCAGGTAGAAATTCCAATTCTGGTAGCCGCCATCGACGACGTGACCGCCGCCGCGGATGCTGTTGTTGAGGAACATGTTTCCACCCAAGGCGACGCCGCCTTCATTGCGCACGCGCACGTTGAGGGAAAGCCCGCGGGCCGCCGCGATGGAGTTGAGCGAGGGGATGGTGCCATCCCAGCCGGGTAGGACGTTTTGGACGGCTTGGAGGGTGGCGTTGCTGGTCGGGACCACGGCGCTGCCGTCCGGCCGACGGAGGCCGGCGTAGGCGTCGATGGGGAAGAACATGCGGCTCTGCTCCTCGTAGACGAAGTCACCGGGCACCTGGTTGTTGCCGTTGGTGTCGAACTTGCGCAGCGGTCCCTTCGTCGAGCTGAGGACGCGGACTTCACCGGGCTCGAGCCGGAAGATGTTGCTGGGCGAGGTGCCGTTGTTGGTGCCCGTGACGGCGCGGAAGGAGAACTCGCGACCTTCCTCGAAGCTCGTCCCGGGGAAGACGTCGCCGATGATCTGGTTGCCGGCGTAGAATTCGAAGAGGTGCGAAAGCGAGTAGGCGTTCATCAGCATCGCGATGCCTTCGAACTCGAGCGCGCTGTCGTACGGATTATGGACGGTGATGAGCGGGTCGACGGCGATGCCGAGCATGTCGTCGTTCCAGACCACCGAATACATCAGGGAGAAACGGATGATGCTCGGGGCGACCTTCATCGCCGTCGGCCAAAGGCGGGTCGTGGCGAGGCGCGGAGAGTTATACGAGGAATCGCTGGGCTCCGAGCCGGTGCGTCCCGTCGGTGTGCCGATGCCGGCCGTCGATTGCGTCGTGGGGTTCATCGAGCCGCCTTCGGCGCGGTAAGGCGGGCCCACTTCCGAACTGTAGTTGTTGCGGTAGTGGTAGTCGTCGGTCGAACCGTTGCCCGGATAAGCGCCGAAGAACCCCTCCGGGCTGACGGGGAAGGTCGCCGTCCCCTGCTTGGCCACCGGCGTGCCGCGGTCGCCCGCGGCGTAGGAGAGCGGTTCGATGCCGCGGGCCATCACCGTGGCGCCGTCGGCCACGGCGTCCTGTCCGCGGATCTTGTTCAGCGCGCCGGCGGCCTCGAGCTCGCGCTTGTACATGCGGTAATAGTTCCGGTACAGGTCCCAGGTGGGGCCGCGGATGATGCGGCTGTTGAGGTTGTCGGTGTCCGCGGGGCCGAGGCCGGAGAAAGCCGACGGCCGCGTGACGACCCCGGTGAAGAAATTGCTGCGGAGCGGGATTTCGTAGACGAAGCCCATGCGCTCGGGCGTCTCCCCTCCGTTGCGGTTCTTGAGCGTCGCGTAGCTGGCGCCCAAGGTGCCCTGCATGAAGCGCGGAGCCCATTCGGGGGAGCGCGGAGCGGACTTCAGCAGGTCGTTCGCCGAGCCCATGAAGTCGAGCATGTTGGGGCGGTTGAAGTCGAGGTCGGTGGGCCCGGCGGCACCGTGGAAGAGCGAGGCGCGGCGGAGCTTCGGGTCCGTCGTGATCGCCGGGTCCTTTTGGCCGGCGTACGTCTCGAGGGCGCGGTAGTCCGCGTAAGGGATTTCGAAGGCCGTCGAGAGGTCCATCTTGATGCCGCCGTTGTAGGTGTCCGTCAGGGTCGAGAAGGACCACGGCGTCACGTCATGCCACAGCGTTTTGCTGGCGGCGATCATCGCGTCGCCCGCCGCGGTGTTCCCGACTTTGTTGGCCCAGAGCGTGAGCGCGTTGCGGTCCTTGACGGAGCGCATCAGGAGCGCGTCCCACTTGCTCGCCGCGGCGATGTCCGCATTGCGCCAGAGGTCAAAGGTGAAGGACGTCGGCAGGAGGGTGGCGCCGGTCAGGTCGGTCTTGTCGGCCGGCTTGATGGCTTCGATGGCGCTGCGCTGGGCGGCGGAGCCACGGAAGCCAGCATCCCAATCGGTGACGGAGGTGAAACTCGCCCCGGTCGTGGTGACGGCGTAGGCATCGGGCAAGTTCGCCTTCGCCTTGATGCCTTCGTCGCCGACCCAGAAGGCGTAGCGGCCATTGATGCCGGTGGAAATGCCGCTGGCGGTGGTCGCGCCTGGCAGCGGGACGGGGAGGGCGTCGATTTGACCAGAGTATTCAAGGCCGAAGCGATTGACGCTGGTTGGTAACTGCACCGACCCGCGGCCGACCAGCGGAATCAGGACGCCGTCCGGCGTCCCGGCGATCGGGTTGGCGAGGTCGTTGATCAGCCGTTGACCTTCGTAGTTGGCGGGATTGAGGACCTTGCCGGCGGCATCGAAGAAATTCCGATTGGCCAGGTAATTGGGAAGCAAGGTCGCATCGGCGACTTCCGGGTCCGTCGCGCTGATCACGCCCGGGGAGGTCAGCCAGCCCAAGAAGAGTCGGGAGCTGTGTGGGTCCATCACATTCCAATCGCGGACTTTGGCGCTGTTGACGCCACCGGTGGCCCAGACTCCGGTCCAGTAGCGCTTTTGGTGCGAGAGCTTGCGGCCGACCGGGGCCGACGGGTTCAGGGTATTCGCGATGGTCGGGGCATCGACCGGGCCCGGGGCCACGGAGTCGTCCGCATAGAGGTCGGCGCGCATGGTCACGCGCTGGTCGGGACCGGCGAGTTGCTGCAGCTGACCGATGGCGATTTTCGCGGCGACCAAGGCGTTGAAGCGGGCCCGCATGTAGCCGTTGTGGGCGAGGGCGAGCTTGCTTTCGACCTGCAGGAAGGCGGCCAGCACGATGACGAGCATGACCATGCCAGCCATGATGGTGAGAGAGAGGACTAGGGAGAAACCTTTGCGGGGGCGACGCATCGAAATGGGGTGTATTTCTTAATGTGGCATGGCGGTTTCGATTGTCAAAAGATTGGGGTTTAACGGTAGGGAGTTTTATTCTCCCTTACCCCCATTAAATGAGCGATTTAGATTGGAATTGACTTAATTCAGTCAATTGAGTGCCATCAGAGGAGAGTGGGCTTGCCGAATAGAGGGCAGGGTCCAGCGTATTCATCGTGAACACCCTTCTGGAAGGCGCCGGCATCTTCATCTGGCCACTTGGAGTTTGCTCCATTCTGGTGGTTTTCCTCGTCCTTGAACGCGCCTTGGCTCTGATGCCCGGCAAGGTCGCCCCAGCTTCCGTGCTCAAGCTTGTCCGCGAAGGCCGGGCGAAGGAATTGAACTCGGAGTCCGCCGATTCTGCCGCGGGCCGCTTGGTTTTGCGCTGGAAAGAGGGGGCCGCGGGTGAGGTGCTCAAGGCCTACGCCCGGGCCGAACTGGTGCGCTTGCAGCGCGGTTTCTTCCTGATCGATAGCATCGTCGCCGCGGCCCCGCTGCTCGGTCTGCTCGGTACGGTCACCGGTCTGGCGACGCTTTTTCCCGAACAAGGTTTGCCGGATTCCCAGACGCTCACGCGCGGCGTCGGCCTGGCGTTGAGCACCACGATGATCGGCTTGTGCATCGCGATTCCGGCGCTCCTCGCCGCCAATTGGCTGGGCCGTCGGGTGGAGGTGCTGTCTTCGCGGCTCGACGTCCTGGTCGAGGGTTTGGAAAAGAACCCGCGATGAGCCTGGTCGTTCCCCGTCGTCGGCGCGCCGAGATCAATGTGATTCCGTTGATCGACGTGCTGGTCGTGTTGGTGTTCTTCCTGCTGTTGGCGGGGCGCTTCGAAGAAACCCGGACGTTGGCCATCGTGCCCCCGGCGGCGGATGCGGGTGGCGCCAGCACGACGGCGGCCAGCTTGGTCGTGGCCGTGGATCGGGAAGGAAAGCTTTTCCTCGAAGGCCAGCCCATCACGCGAGCCGCCCTCGACCAAGCCTTGGCCGCGAAGGCCCTGCAGTCCCCCGGCGCGGAAGTGCTGATCGTCGCCGACGAGCGTTCCTTGACGGGTGCCGCCATCGCCGCCCTCGACGCCGTCGCTAAGTCCGGCTTGCGTCCGCGCCTCTTGACCCGCCCCAATCGTTGACCTTTTTCTCCACCATGCCCGCCGACAAGTCGCTTTCGCTCCTCGAGGAGTACACCCAGGCCCATGGGATCTCCGGCCACGAAGACGCCGTTCGCGCCATCTTCGTCCGCGAGATGCGCGGCCGCACCTTGAGCGCCGATGGCCTCGGGGGCGTCCTCGCCGCGCCCGCCAAGCCCGCGAAGGGGCCGCGCGTCGTGCTGACGGCCCACATGGATGAAATCGGTTTCCTCGTCCAGGAGATCACGCCGAACGGCTTCCTGCGCTTGGTGCCCATCGGCGGTTGGCCGGATGGCGTCCTTTCCGCTCAGCGGCTCCGCGTGTGGGCCCGCGCCACGCAGCGTGAATTCATCGGCATCGTGGTGGCGCTGCCGCCCCACCAAGGCGGGGCCCAAGCCGCGACCGTCGACAAAGCCTACGTCGACATCGGCGCCCGGTCCCGCGAAGGCGTCCTGCAGTTAGGGATTCGTCCGGGGGACCCGGTCGCTCCGGATGGTCCGTTCACGTCGTTGGCCGAACCCGGGCTCTATGCCGCGAAGGCTTTCGATAACCGCGTCGGCATGACGGCCCTGACGTTGGCCACGCATCAACTGCAGGCGAAGCCCACGCCGAACCAGTACCTCGCCCTCGCGACGGTCCAGGAAGAAGTGGGCTGCCGTGGCGCGACGGTCGCCGCGCGTTTGGCCAAGCCGGATGTCGTCATCGTGCTCGAAGGCCCGCC
>DBCN01000121.1:51285-52306 GCA_002293065.1 Opitutia bacterium UBA957 | reverse complement strand
TCGCCCGCGGTCGTGACGGCCGCCTTGAGGCACGTGCCTTCCCTGCGCCAACCCGTGACCTCCGCGTTCCAGACGATACGTCCGCCGAGGCGTTGAATTTCGGACGTAAGCAATTTCACCAGTTCACGGGGATCAAGGTGCGCGTCCTTCGTGAACATCACCGCACCCGCGATGGCGTAGTCGATGCCCGGATCGCGACGGCGGACTTCTTCGGCGGAGAGAACTTCGGTCGGGACGCCGACGGCGTTGGACTTCGCGGCGAAGACGGCCTCGTGGTCGAGGGTCTCCTGCGTGCGGCAGAGCGCCAGCAAGCCGACGGTCTCGAGGGCGAACGAGCCCGGGAGCTCCTGACGGTGGCGCAGGAAGATTTCGCGGCTGCGCAGGTTGAGGTCGCGCAGGACCGGCGTGCAGCGGTCGACGTGACGCTGGTTGGACGAACGCCAGAACTTCCAGCCCCAGCGGGCGAGGTCGAGGTCGAGCCGCGGGCGCACCCAGAAAGGGCTTTCGCCGTCGAACATCCACTTCAGGCCAAGCATCACCATACCCGGTGCGGCCAGCGGCACGAAGTGGCTCGGCACGATCATACCGGCATTGCCGAGCGAGCAGGAATCATGGTCGGGCGCGCCCTTCTCGAGCAGCACGACCGAGCGACCGCGGCGCAACAACTCATAGGCGGCGCTCAAACCCACGATACCACCCCCGACGATGACGACCGGTGCGGACATGGCGTTCAGCGGATGCCCCAAGCGAAGGGGTCCTGCGGGTGGAAATGGAACACCGCCTCGGACTGCACGTAAGCGGTGCCGGTGATGGACGGACAGATCTTACCGTCGGCCAAGGATTCGTAAGAGCCGACGAAGGCGCTGCCGATGACGCTCTCCTGCCGCCAGAGGGCGCCGGGGGCGAGCTTACCGTCGGCCGCGAGGCAGGCGAGTTTGGCGCTCGTGCCAGTGCCGCAAGGCGAACGGTCGTAAGCCTTGCCGGGACAGAGCACGAAGTTGCGGCTATCGGCCGTGGGCGT
>DBCN01000121.1:6957-51154 GCA_002293065.1 Opitutia bacterium UBA957 | reverse complement strand
GACCTCGAGCCCATGCTGCTCGATGAGGAAGAACCAATTACCGCCCCAAGCGATATCGCCACGGACGACTCCGAGGCCCGGCACGTCGACGGCGACGGCCTTGGCGTGACGGTAAGAAGGGACGTTCGCGATGGTCACCGAACCATCGGCGTGCAGCGTCGCGGTGACCGGACCGACCGCCGTGTCGATGCGGACCTCCCCCGGCTGGATGAGACCCTGATGCGCGAGCGTCACCACCAACCCGATGGTCCCGTGACCGCACATCCAGAGCGTCCCGACATTATTGAAGAAAATGACCCCGAAGCGGCAGGACGGGTCGTGCGGCGGGACGAGCAAGGCACCCACGACGACATCGGAACCCCGTGGCTCATTCACCACCGCCGAACGGAACCGGTCATGGTCGCGACGAAACACCTGCAGACGCTCCGCCAAGGGCCCGGTACCGAGGTCCGGGCCGCCCGAAACCACCACCCGGGTCGGCTCGCCCCCCGTATGGGAGTCGATGACGCGGAGCGCGGTGGGAGCGGTGGAACGAGACATGCCGGATTGCCTCTCAAAACCGCTCAAAAGTCGAGGGCGAAGCCCCCTGCGAGCGGACTCCGCCATAAAAGGCATGGAACTTCCCCCTTCCCTGCGGAGTTTAATAAGTTAACCTTCCTTCCATGAATAAGAAAGTCTTCCTCTTCCTGACCCTTTTCGTCGGCGTCGCCGGTGGCGTGGTCATCGCCCGCTACTCCAACAGCGCAAGCAGCATGACCGGACTCCCGGCCAACACGACCAAGTCCTCCGACGAAGTCACCACCACCACGACCCGACCCACCGCGGCGGGCCGTAGCGTCAAAGGCCTGCAGCTCGACAAGTCGACCAACGTCCAACCGGAGCTCGTGGCCGCCGATCAAGCCGTCGATAGCGGCGCCCGCGAACAGCTCGAACAGCGTTTCCGCAGCTTCCGCGAAGATGGCCGCAAGCAGTTTGAAGACCTCGTCGGCGGCGACCGCGAAAAGATGGGGCGCCTCTTCCGCGCCTCCTTCGGCAACCCCGAATTCCAGCAAATCTTCCAGAGCTCCCGGGAAATCTCGGAGAAGTGGCGCACCGCAAGTGACGGCGAAAAGCCGGCCCTCATGGATCAGCTGAACGCCCTCCGCAGCAAGGGCCTCGGCATCGCCAAGCAGGAACTCGCCAAGATGGATGCCCCGCCCGCCGCCCCCGTCCAGCCGACCGTGACCATCGACGGCGCGACCATCGTCCCCACCGGCGCCAAGCCCACGGGTGAAGAGCCCGCCGCCCCGGCTCCGGCTCCCGTCATCATCATGTAACGGCCGCCGGCGCGTTGAGCGCTAGCCAACATGAATCGGTCTGGACTCATCGTCGGCATCGCCGCCGTCTTCACGGTGGCAGTGATTGCGTGGTTCTGGACGCCCACGCCGATCGCGAAGCCTGTTCCGACCATCGCGAAACCATCCGCGCCCGGGACCAAGCCACGACCCATCCTCGCGGCCGCACCGCGCTCCGCCGCCGGGCTCAAACTTGATCCCGCCCGGAACGTCTTCCCCGATTCCTTCCCACCTGCGGAACGTCAGAAGTTCGCTTGGGCCCGCGTCGTCCGCGAGGTCCAGGAGATGAACGAACTGGACCGCGAACGCTTCGCCGCCGCCCTGCGCTCCTGGGTCGAAGTGCCCGCCAACAAGGCCGTCCTCGAGAAAATCCAGCAAATCAACAAGGATTTCCCCACCTTACCCCCGGAGTCGCAGGAAGCCCAACTCCCCTTGGCCGAAGCCCTCTACGAAGAAGGCATGCGCACGCTGCGCCAGAAGTATGCGGAAACCCCGGCGGGCCTGCCGGCGGCGAAGTAATCACTCCAAGGCATGCTTGGCCAAGACGGCCCGGAAGCCGCTGAGCAGATCCTGGATGCGCGCAAAGCCACCGTTTTTAGCGCCCGTCGCTTCATCCATGTAGAGGTCGCGTCGCACCTCGACCATCAACGAGTGCACGCGCGGGTCGCTTCGCCAGAAACGCGTCGGCACGAAGCTCCCGCTGAACGGCACATCGACGCCGACCTCCAGCCCATGGCCGGCGAAGTAAACCCGGGCGAGTTCGCGCAGGGCGGGCGGCGTGTGGAAAGCATCGGTCCCCAGCCCGATCTCGGGCTGCGGCGCCTCGGCCCCTTGCGTCGGCAAGGGACCCCTCGGATAGCTGTGCGCATCGAGCACCACGCACCGGCCCCACATGGCCAAGGCTTGGGCCGTCGCCGCCTCGCAGGCGCGATGATGCGGGTCGTAATAGGTTTTCAATAACACCTCGCGGCGCTCCGCATCGGGTCGGCGCAAGGCCTGCCCGCGGGTCCCGCGCACGTAGACCGCCCCCATGCCGACCGCGGCGCAAGGCTCACGGTCGTCGGCGCGGAACCGTTCGACGTCGACGACCAGCCGCGAGACCGGGGCGCGCCAGGTCTGGGCCGCCGGCCAGCCTGCGCCGAAGAGCTCGTCGGTGTACCGATCCTCCAAACGCAGCTGCTCGCTCGCCAGCTCGGCGGCCCCGACCAAGAAATCGCCCCGCAAGCCCTCGGGGACGACGGATGAAGCATGCGGCAGGTGCAGGCAAAGCGGGGAGAGCATTCGGACAGCCTGCCCGACAGCGGCCTTAAGTCATTGCAGGAGAGTGTCATAAAACTAATAAATAACTGAAACAACCCCCGGGTCGGGGGGTTTCATAAGAGAACCCACATACACCCATGAAACTCAAATTCCCCCTCCTCCTCGCCCTCATCGCCGCGGCCGGCCTCGTGGCTGCCGACGCCCCTGCGGGCGACGCCAAGAAGCCTGACGCCCCGAAGGGCGAAGCCAAGAAAGGCGAAGGCCGCCCCCAGGGTGGTGGCTTCAACATCCCCGGCGTGTCTCCTGAAGACATGAAGAAGCTGGGCGAAGCCCGCAAGGCCGCCATGGAAACCCCGGAAGTGAAGAAGGCCCAAGAGGCCGTCACCGCCGCCCGCGAAAAGGCCGCCAAGGCTGAAGACAAGGAAGCCGCCCGCGCCGAAGCCCAGAAGGCTTACCAAGCCGTCCGCGAAGCGACCAACGCCGCGATCCTGAAGTCCAACCCCGAACTCGCTGACCTCCTCAAGAAGGCCGAAGAAGCCATGAAGAACCGCCAGGGCGGCAAGGGCGGCAAGGGTGCCGAAGGCAAGGGCAAGGGCGAAGGCAAGGGTAAGGGCGAAAAGCCTGCCGACGCTCCGGCCGCCAAGTAATCTTCGGATTACACGGCTCCCCTCAGACCCCGGTTCGCCGGGGTCTTTTTTTGCGTCTTCCTTCAGGATCCATGAACTTCCCCCCGCTTTCGGTGTATAATTAACAAGAACATGCCCCGTCCTTTCTTCACCCTTTTGATGGCTACGGCCGCGCTGACCGCCGCGGACACTCCCGCACCCGCCACGACGACCACCAAGCCGGCCGCCACCGCGAGCGTGCCGGGGCTACCCGAAGTCGAAGGCGTCTCCCGCGAAGAGCTCCTCAAGTTCCGTCGCGCCGCCGCCAAAACCGCCGCCGACCCGGAGATCCAAGCCGCCCGCGCGAAGGTCCAGGATATCCGCAAGCAGGCCGAGTTCGCCAGCGATGACGAAAAGAAGTCGATGCGCAGTGAACTCGAAGCCACGGTGGACAAACTCGTGGAACTCACCCGCACGGCCATCGCGAAAGCGGACCCTTCCCTCTCCAAGGAGACCATCATCAAGGTCAGCGAGGCCTTCGAGAAACAGCAGCGCAGCCGCGTCCAGGAGGCCAACAAGAAGGCCATGGCCGGCACCGGCAAAGCTTTCCCTGGTGCCACCGACGCCAAGCCCGCCGTGCGCGACCCGCAGGCCGACAAGAAGACCCTGCCGATATCGCCGGCCGCACGTGGTCCCGTGCAAGTGCCGCAGGTCGAAGGGGTCAGCGCCGAAGATACCGCCAAATTCAAGGCCGCCCTGCCGCGCGCCTACCAAGATGCCGCCTGGAAAGCCGCGCGCGCCAAGCTGCAGGAGTTGACCGCCAAGACGCAATTCCTCACCGGCAGCGAGCGGGCCGATATGCAACCCGACTTCGAGAAAGCGGCGGCGGAAATGCGCGCGGCCATGCGCGCCGCCGTCAGTAAGGTCGACCCCTCGCTTTCGACCGAGACCATCGCCAAAATCAGCGAAGCCATGGAACAGAACATGCGCAGCGGCCGCGGAAAATAAGCCTCCCCTCGCCCCATCCCCTATCCCCCATCCCCTATCCCCTATCCCCCATCCCTGACTTCAATGAAACCCTCCCTCTTCCTGCTCCTCGCCGCCAGCCTCGCTTTCGCCGCTGATGCCGCCAAACCCACCACCACGACGCCCACGGAACCTGCGGCCAAAGCCGGCAAGCGTGCCGGCGGTGGCGCCGCCCAACGTCAGGCGGTCATCCCCGATGAAGTCGACGGCGTCACCAAAGAAGAGCTCGCGAAGATCAAGGTCGCCGCGCTGAAAGCCTACCAGGATGAATCCGTGAAGGCCGCCCGTGAACGCATGACGGAAGCCCGTGGCCGCTTGGAATTCGCCAGCGGCGCCGAGAAGAAGGACATCGTGGCGGACGCCCGTCGCGCCATGGACGAGATGCGCAGCGCCCTTCTGACCGCCATCTGCAAGAACGATGCCTCCATCAAGATGGCGTCGTTGGAGAAAGTCATGGACGCCATGGATGCCCAACGCACCAAGGTCACGGACGGCGCCAAAAAGAAGAAGGCCGCCGAAAAGGCGCCGGTCGCGGAAGACACCGCGAAGAAGAAGACTACTTAACCGCCGTCAGGGCCTGCTGGAGTTCCTCGTCCGTGAGCGGCCGATTCCACAGCAGGAAGCGGCGGATGGAGCCATCGAAGGACTCGAACCCGGGGTGATTGATCGCATCGCGTTCCTGTCCGATGCACAGCTTGGAAGCGTCGGCCTTAGGGTTGACGGGGAACTTGGCCGTCGCCACGGCCTTCGGCTGATCGATGAAGAGTTCGGCGCTGACCTCTCCCGTGCCGGCGCCGAGCCGGCCGGCCACGACCACCCACTTGCCGACGGCGAGTTTGGGTCCGGCGAGTTTGGGGTTGTTCACGTCGAAGCGACCGAAAGTCAGCCCATTGCGGGCACCCCACCAGACCGTGTTATCGTCATCGAGGCAGCCCCACAGCCCTTCATATTTGGCGCCGTTGCGGAGATTGCCGAAAAAAGCGTTCACGTCCTTGAGGCCACCCTTCGCTTGGACGGCTGGTCGCAACACCGCGATCCACGTACAGCCATCGCCGCGCACCACTCCATCAAGGGCTTTCTCGTCATGGCAGACGAGCTCCTGCGCCGCGAAGCCCACGCCCTCCGTGGCGTCCTTCGGGGCGGTCGGCAGGCCCGAGTCCGGAACCTTGCGACCCAGATTCTGCCCGACAAAATCCCGGGCCTCGGCGGGTCCCGCTTGATTGACCCACTTGGTCACGCGGCCTTGCGCATCGACCGTGAGACCGACACGGGCATCGAGGTCGACGAGCAGGTTCGTGCGCGGCAGGTCAGCCGCAACAGCCAGCGCGGCGGAGGCCAGGAACAAGACGGGGCGAAGCATGCGGGCAAATTACCCCCATTCCCGACGAAAGCATCCCCTAAATGCCATAAAATGAAAGTTGTCCTATGGATAATACGGTTGGAACTCCGCGGACTTGGCCTTTTCTAAATACCATGCTCCCCCGCACCCTCCGCCTCCTCGGACTCGCCTGCATCACCTCCCTCACGGCTTCCGCCCAGACGGTCTTCATCGAAGCCGAGTCCCTCGCCAGCCACGGCGGCTGGAAACTCGACACCGCCTTCACGAACATCGTCGGTTCGCCCTACCTGCTGGCGCACGGCCTCGGCAAGCCCGTCGCCGACGCCCAAGGCACCGCGAAGATTCCCAGCGCGGGCGAGTACCGCGTCTGGGTCCGCACCAAGGATTGGGTCGGCCATTGGAACGCCCCCGGCTCGCCCGGCCGCTTCCAGCTCATCGTCAACGGCCAGCCCCTCGCGACCGAGTTCGGGGCCAAGGGCGCGGAATGGCATTGGCAAGACGGCGGCAAGGTCACGCTGGCGGCGGGCGAAGCCAAGATCGCGCTCCATGACCTCACCGGCTTCAATGGCCGCTGCGACGCCATCGTCTTGACCAAGGACAACGGCACCCCGCCCGATGCGGCGCAGGGCCTCGCGGCCTACCGCAATTCCTTCAACAACCCGAACGGCCCCGAAGACGTGGGCGAATACGACCTCGTCGTCGTCGGCGGCGGCTACGGTGGCCTCGGCGCCGCGCTCTCCGGCGCCCGCCAATCCCTCAAGGTCGCCTTCATCCAAGACCGTTTCGTCCTCGGCGGCAACGGCAGCTCGGAGATCGGCGTCTGGGCGATGGGTGGCACCACCCGCGGCAAGTACCCGCACCTCGGCGAAATCATCGAAGAGATCGCGGACCGCTCGCCCGACAGCCCGGGACGCATCGACAGCTTCGGCGACGAACTCAAGGAGAAGGTCGTCCGCGCCGAAAAGAACATCAGCCTCTTCCTCGGTCACTTCGCCACCGGCGTCGTCATGGACGGCAACCGGATCGCCGCCGTGAAGGCCATCGACGTCAAGACCGGCCGCGAGCGCGTCTTCCGCGCGAAGTTCGTCGCCGACACCACCGGCCACGGCTGGGTCGGCGCTTACGCAGGCGCCGAATACCGCACCGAGCCCAACAAGCGCATGGGGATGTCGAACATGTGGTTCTACCAGGACGCCGCCACGCCCGTCGCCTGGCCCGCCACGCCGTGGGCCCTGCCCTTGGCCCTCGGGGATTTTCCCTTGCTGCAGAAGTCCAGCTCCAAGCTCGACGACAAGCCCTTCATGAAGGCCGAGTGGTTCTGGGAGTCCGGCTTCGACAAGGACCCGATCAAGGACCTCGAATACATCCGCGACTGGAACCTCCGGGCGATGTATGGTGCTTTCTCCGCACTTAAGAACGGCGAGCAAAAGGACAAGTATGCCTTGGCCGACCTCAAGTGGGCCTCCCACGTCGGCGGCCCGCGCGAATCGCGCCTGCTGACCGGTGACATCATCCTGACGAAGGAAGACATCGTCAGCCGGAAGGACTTCGCCGATGGTTGCGTGCCGACCACGTGGGATATCGATCTGCACTACGCCCGCGAGCAGTACGCCAAGAAGTTCCCCGACAACCCGTTCATCTCCCGCGCGGCGTTCGGTTACATCAACGCCAGCGGCAAGCACGTCGTCGCCGTCGACCGCCGCAACGGTTACCCGCTGCCCTACCGCCTCTTCTACTCGAAGAACATCGACAACCTCTTCATGGCCGGCCGCCACATCTCCGTCACCCACGAGGCCCTCGGCACCGTACGCGTCATGCGCACCATCGGCATGATGGGCGAAGTCGTCGGCAAGGCCGCCTACCTCGCGGTCCGTGAGAAGACCAACCCCCGCGGCGTCTACCAGGAACACCTGCCCGCCCTCATCAAGCTGATGGAACAGCCCGGCCGCATGCGCCGCACCAGCCTGGACGGTGAACTCGCGCTCGACACCTCGATCGCCGACTACAAGCAACTCCCCGTGGGGCGAATGAACGCCGACCTCGGCAAGGCCGCCGGTGCGCCGAACAAACTCACCGCCGACGAAAAAGCCGAACTCGCCAAGCTCCCGGGCATCGTCGTCGATGACTCGGAAGCCAAGCTCAAGGGCAACTGGAACGCCGGCCACGGCATCCCGCACCTCGGTGCCGGCTACCACTACGCCCCCAAGGGTGACAACGAAGCCGCGTACGCCTTCAAGATCGCGCAAGCGGGCCGCTACGAAGTCCGCCTCTACTGGGCCGGCCACGAAAACCGCGCCAGCAACACGACCGTCACCCTCAACCCGACGGGCAAGCAGGTCGTCACGCTCACGGCGAACCAGAAATCCAACCCCGAGGGCGGCTTCCAACTCCTCGGCACCTACGAATTCACGGCGGGCGCCCACACCCTCACGATCGGCGGCAAGAACGCCAACGGCAACATCCACGCCGACGCGGTGCAGCTGGTCCCCGCCAAATAAAGCATGGGGCGACTGCAAGCCTGGGCGGTGCGGCTCTGGCGCCTCGGGGCGTTGGGCGTCGCCGTCTGGCTCCTGCAGTTGACGACGCCCACGCCGGACTCCGCCTTGGCGCAGCTCACGGTGGCGGACGCCCAGGCCTTCTTCCCCGAAGCGGTCGCGATCAAACCCGGCCCCCAAGCCACGTTGGTCGTCCGCGATCAGTATCAGAACAAGATCGGCCTCCTGCTCACGACCCAGCCCGAGGCCGAGAAGGTCCTCGGCTACCAAGGCCCCAGCAACATCCTGGTCGCGCTCGATAACCACGACCGCGTCGTCGGCACGCGTATCCTGTCTTCGGAGGATACGCCTGGGCATGTCGACAAGCTCCGCGACAACCCCAAGTTCGCGAAGTCTCTGCGCGATTGGCGACCCACTTCGGAGCCAGCGCCCAAACTGGAAGGCTACGCCGGATCCACGCTCACCGCGCTGTCCATCGTCCAATCCATCCAGCAACGCACCGCCGGCACCTACGCCTCGCTCCGCTTCCCCACCCCGCTTTCGCTCGATGAAGTCAAGCAGTTGGGCTACCCCACGGCCGCGGGTTTCGAGCGCAACGTCCCGCGCCTCGGCTGGAACCTCATCCGCGATGCCCAAGGCAAAATCCTCGGCTACGCCGTCCGCTCGTCACCGTCGTCCGATGAGATCAACGGCTACGCCGGGCCCTCGGAAACGCTCATCGCCGTCGACGTCGACCAGTTGACCATCCGTAAGATCGTCCTCCGCGAAACCTACGACACGACCCAATATGTCCAACGCATCTACGACGACGAGGAATACCTGAAGTCGCTCACGAAGTGGAATACGAAGGAATGGCCGAAGATAGACTTCACCAGCGCCCAGCTCGAAGGGGTGGCCGGGGCGACCCTCACGAGTTATGCGATCGCGGAAGGCATCAAGCAGCGCTTCGCGGACGACGCCAAGGGGGAGCTCGCCAAACGCCGCGGAACTTGGGACATCATCCAGCAGGCGTCCGGCTGGTGCTTCCTGGCGGGGGCGCTCCTGATGACCTTCACGAACCTGCACGGCAAGCCATGGGTCCGGACGGTTTGGCAACTGTTGCTGGTGGCCGGCCTAGGGCTTTGGCTGGGCCAGATGGTCTCGCTCTCGCTCTTTGTCGGCTGGGCCCGCCACGGCCTTCCCGGTGGGCCGACCGCGGGCTTGGTGGCCCTCGGCGCGATTGCCCTGCTCATCCCTTGGTCCACCCGGCGCCAAGCCTATTGCCACCAGATCTGCCCGCACGGCGCCGCCCAAGAACTCCTGGGGCGCTTCCCCAAGCTCCACCTCCGTCTCTCGGCGCAGACGCACCGCTGGCTCCGCGTCATCCCGTTCGTTCTCCTGGGGGGCGCGTTCTTGGCCGCGCTGCTCTGGCCGCGCTGGAGCTTGGGCCAACTGGAACCCTTCGACGCTTGGTTGCTCAGCGGCGTCGCGCTCAGCTCCGTCATCATCGCAGTGCTCGGGCTCATCGTGGCCGTCTTCATTCCCCAAGGCTTCTGCAAATATGGCTGCCCGACCGGCGCGCTCCTGAACTTCACCCGCACCCAAACCCAGCACGAAACTTGGGCGAAGCGCGACACCTTCGCCGCGCTCCTCTTACTGGTCGGCGCCCTCCTCACGCTGGGTCGGCCCCGCGAAAACCTTAACCTCGTCACGGCACAGAGTGAGTCGACAATCCCGGTCGCTGAAATGCATGGCGGGGGCTTCGGGACGACGTGGACGGTCAAGGTGCGCGGCCCCATCGCCGACCGCACGACGCTGCACAAGGACATCGAAGCGGAGATCAATCGGGTGGAGTTCTCGCTCTCCCATTGGCGGAAGGGCTCGCAGACCAGCCGCTTCAACGAACTCGAGTCCACCCAAGCGATGGCGATCGACGCCGAGCTGGCCGCGATCCTCACCTTCACGCAGAAACTCTGGACGGCCTCCGAGCGAAACTACGACATCACCGTCGCGCCGCTGTCCGGCCTCTGGGGCTACGGGCCGGCGGGCAGCCAGCTGGCCGTGCCGACCGCGGAAAAGCTCCGCGAGACCCTGACCTTCGTCGGCTCGGATAAACTCGCCTTGGACGTTCCCAACGGGAGCCTCCGCAAGAGCCACCCACGCGTGCAGTTGGACCTCGGCTCGGTGCTGCAAGGCTACGCCGCCGATCGCTTGGCCCAAGTCCTCCGCCAAGCCGGCCAAAAGGAATTCCTCATCGAAGTCGGCGGCGAACTCTTGGCGGCGGGCAGCTGGCAGGTCGGGATCGAAGACCCCTTCAATCCCCGCGTGATGATCGCCAAACCCGTGCTCAAGGACATGGCCCTCAGCCCCTCCGGCCTTTACCGCGCCAAGCGCCAAGCCGAAGGAAAATCCATCGCGCACATCCTCTCCCCGAAGACCGGCCAGCCCGTGGAGCCGACCCTCGAGCTCTGCTGCGTCACCCACGCGAGTGGCCTCCAGGCGGACGGTTGGTCGACCGCTCTGATGGCCGCTGGCTGGAAGGACGCGCAGGCCATCGCCGACCGCGAAGGCTTGGCCGTGATGCTCGTCGGCCCCAAGGGCGAAGTTTGGAAGTCGAAGGCGCTGCAGGCGCTCAAGTAACCCTGCTTACTTCAGGACTTTAATCAGGGCCTCGCTCCAGCGCTGTGCGATCTTCTCGGCGCCCTGTGCATTGGGATGGACCAGGTCGGCGATGGTGTCCTTCGCCGGCTCGAAGCCGGTGGCGAGGTCGACAAGGTAAACCGGCTGGGCGGGGCGATGCAGTTCCTTGACCAGACCCGCGAGCGCGGTGTTGAGCTCGGGGATGTAGCTGTACTTCGGTAACTTGCCGCTGGGGATGACCTGGGCCACGAAGACGATGGCCTTCGGGTTGAGTCGCCGGGCGGTCGCGATCATCTCGCGGTGCGCGGCGACGATGCCGGCGATGGGCTTCTCCTCGACGAAATGATTGTGGCCCGCCTGCAGCATCAGCACATCGGCCGGCTGGGCCTTGAGCCTGTCCTCAAGAATGGTGGCGAGGTATTCGGCATTCTTGCCGCCATAGCCTTCATGCCAAAGCACTCCCTGCGGAGTGTCCGTCTTCTGCGAGCCAACGAAGACAAAACGCACCCCGGCAGCCTGGAGCTTCGCCGCCAACGGAATCCGATACGTCGCGAAGGTCTTGCCGCCTTGGGTAATCGAATCTCCGACCGCCATGATGCGGTAAGCGGTGGCATCGGCGGCAGAAAGACCGCAGGCCAAACAAAGACAGAGGATCCGTATAACCATGGGCGAGCTCAGGCGAGGAACTTCAGAAACTGCTCCGCCAGCAAGGCCATCGCCAAGCCCGAGAACCCGATAAGCGTCTCGGTGATGGTCCAAGTGCGCAGGGTCTGGCCAACGGTCAGGCCGAGGCATTCCTTGACCATCCAGAAGCCGCTATCGTTGAGGTGCGAAAGGAAGAGTGAGCCGCAGCCGATCGAAATGACCATGAGCTCGGGGCTCGTGCCGGGGTTGGCCGCCAGGACGGGGGCGATGAAGCCCGCCGCGACGGTGATGGCCACGGTCGCAGATCCCGTGGCGACGCGGATGAAGGCCGAGACGAGCCAGCCATAGACCAGCAAGGGCAAACCAGCCGAGGCCGCCAATTCGGCGAGCTGCTTGTCTACCCCGGCCGTACGCATCACGAGCGCGAAGCCGCCGCCGGCGCCGACCAAAATCAAGGTCATGCCGATACCCGCCACGCTTTGTTCGGAAAACTTCAGCAGCTCGCCGGCGGAACGGCCGCAACGTCTACCGAAGGCCCACATCGCGAAGAGCACCGACAGAAGCAGGGCGATCACGGGGTGACCGACGAAAAGCCCCACCTTCCCCCAGAGCGCATCCTTCGCTTGCAGCAGCTCGACCAACGTGCCGGCCAACAGCAGGATGACCGGCAGCAGCACGGTGAAGATCGTGAGCCCGAACGTCGGCAAAGTCTGACCTTCCGTCACCGACGGCGCAAAGGTCGGCGTGGCGACGTCGACGCGTTTGACGGCGAGCTTGGCGAAGAACGGACCAGCGATCGCGGCGACGGGGATGCCGAGGACGAGCGCCCAGAGGATGACCTTACCCATGTCGGCATGCAGGGCCTCGATCGCGATGACCGGACCGGGATGCGGCGGCATGAGGCCGTGCATGACCGACAAGAAGGAGAGCATCGGCAATACCAACAGGAGAAACGGTTTACCGGTTTCCTTCGCCAAGGTGATGACGATGGGCAGAATGAGCAGCAGGCCGACCGCGAACCAGGTCGTCATGCCGATGCACAGCGCCAGCAGGATGATGCAGAGGCCGATATGGTCCGGCCCCAGCACCTCAATGAAACGCTTGGCGAGGACGCCGGCACCGCCCGATTCGGCGAGTAGCTTGCCGAAGACCACGCCCAAGACGATGATGGTACCCGTGCCGGCCAAGGTGTTGCCGAAACCCGTCTGAAAGGCCTTGAGCACCCCGGCCATCGTGAGCGGAAGCACGCCCGGCACCACCAACTGCGTGACCACGACCATCGCGCCGAGCGCGAGCGAGCTCAGCAGGAGCGCGATGAAGGGGTTGAATTTCAGCCACGTGACGAGGCCGACCAAAACAACGATGGCGAGGAGCGCGTAGAGCATGGCGGAAAGTTTAGGCCTTGGGCGGGGCGACCGTGGCGCGGGTGGCCCCCGTGCTGATGCCGCCATCGACGAGGAGGGTCTGGCCGGTCACATAGCGGCTTTCCTCGGAGGCGAGGAAGACCACGGGACCAGCGAGGTCGTCCGCCGCCCCTGGGCGCTTGAGCGGGATGCGGTCACACAAGTACTCGACCCATTCCTTCTGCTCATAGAGCACCGCATTCTGGGCGGTCTTGAACCAACCTGGGGCGAGGCAATTCACGGTGACCCCATGGCGGCCCCAATCGTCGGCCAGACTCATCGTCAGTTGCTTCACGCCACCGCGGCTCGCGCCGTACGGGGCGAGGCCCGCATAGCCGGCGACGCACGTCACGGAACCGATGTTGATGATCCGTCCATAACCGCGGGCGATCATGCCCGGAGCGACCGCCTGGGCGGTGAAGAACGTCCCGCGCAGGTTCGTGTCGAGGATGGTGTTCCAATCCTCCCAAGTCACCTCCAGGGCGGGCTTGCGGATGTTGCAGCCCGCGTTGTTGACGAGGATATCGATGCGGCCCATCTGGCGTTCCACGTCAGCGACCGCCGCCTTGATGCTGGCACCGTCCCGGACATCGAGGGCGACCGCGCAGGTGCGTCGGCCGAGGGCTTCGATCTCCTTCCGGAACGCATCGAGCTTGGAGGCATCGCGGCTGGACATGGCGATATCGGCGCCGGCCTGCGCGAGGGCGCGGGCGAAATGTTGGCCCAGGCCACGGCTGGTGCCCGTGATGAAGGCGACCTTACCGGCGAGGCTGAAGAAGGGAGAAGACATCAGTTCTGGGGAGCGAGGATGACCTTCATGACGCCCGGGGCGCCGGCATAGAGCTTGGCGAACCAATCGGCGCCCTGTTCGAGCGGGGCGACGGCGGAGATGATCCTGTCGACCTTGATCTGCTTGGTCGCGAGGAGCTCGATGCAGCGCGGGATCTCCCCGGCGGAAGCGCACGACCCCTGCAGGCGGAGCTGGCGGGTGACGACGATCTGCAGCGGGAGTTCCGTCTTGGGCGAAAGGTTGCCGACGAGCGTCACCGTGCCGCCCTTGCGGACCGCATGGATGGCGGACAGCACCGTGGCGTTGAGTCCGACGCACTCGAAGGCCGCATCGGCGCCCTGCCCCTTCGTGAGGGACTTCACGAATTCCGTCAGGTCACCGCCGGTCTTGGCGTTGAAACGGTGGGTCGCCCCGAGTTCACACGCCACATCCAGGCGGGAGTCCTCGGTGTCGACGGCGATGAGCTGGGTGAAGCCCGCGATCTTGGCCGCCTGGAGCGTCAGCAGGCCGATCATGCCCGTGCCGACAATCACGGCGGTGTCGCCCGGGGCGCAAGGCGTGAGCCGCACCGCGTGCACGCCGACGGAAACGGCCTCGATCATGGCCGCCTCATTGAAGCCCAAGGCGTCGGGCAAGACGTGCACGATGCGGGCCGGGACGGTGACGAATTCGGCGAAGGCCCCGTGGCGGCGGTAGTCGCCGCAGGAGACGCCGAGGACCTGGCGGTTGTCGCAGAGGTTCACGTCACCGCGTCGGCAGTGGACGCACTCGCCGCAGAAGACCGTGGAGTCGAAGGTCACGCGCTGGCCGGGTACGAGGTGCTTCACTTCGGCGCCGACGCCGGTGATGACGCCGGCGGCCTCGTGGCCCATGACGAGGGGCGGGATGCGCCGACCCGTGGAACCATCGTACCCATGGATGTCGGAGCCGCAGATGCCGCAGGCCTTGACTTGGATGAGGACGTCGGACGGGCCACAGACCGGGTCGGCGACCGTCGTGTAGGACATCTGTTTATATTCCGTCAGCAGCAGGGCCTTCATGGGGGTACCTCTTTATTGGTCGGGTTCTGACCACGAGCAAGCCCAGCCTCGTCCCCCGGCGGGCCGACCAACAAAAAGCCCCGGCGGGGCCGGGGCTGAGTGGTCGACGTTCAGGCCGGATTACTTCTTTTCGCCGCAGCAACCCGAGCTGGACTCGGTGGAGCAGCAGGAGCCGGCGGAGCTGTCGGACTGGCAGCCGCACGGACAGGCGGAACAGCAACCGCAGCACTTCTTCCAAGCGACGTAGGTCAGGAACAAGCAGGCCAAGACAGCGAAGATGACCACCGGGTCCTTGAGGCCACCGAACATGAACTGGTGGACGCAGGCGAGGTTGAAGACGATGGCACCGATGATGACGAGGCCAAGGGTCCGCAGGCGAGGCAACACGAGCAGCAGGCCGCCGACGATTTCCAGGACCTTCACAAGCTTAAGGTAGCCAGTGGAGTACATGGCGCCGATGAAGGCCGCGGCCGGGGAACCTTCGGGCAGCGGCGGGATCGTGATGAACGGGAAGAAGAAGTTGAGTCCGAAGACGATGAAGATCGCGCCGAGGAGGACGGCGACGATGTTGGCGGCGAGTTTCATGATGGTTGGGTGGAAAGATGGTTGGGCTTAAATCAGAGGGCCTTGTGCGAACCGTCACAGAGGGCACCTTTCTTGGAGTGCTTGCAGGCGCAGAAGTAAACCGTGCCGTTGGCTTCAGCCTTGTAAGGGACCGGAGCGAAGGCCGAACCCTTGTGGGCGCCATCGCAGAACGGCTGGGTCTTCGAATGGCCGCAGGAACACCAGTAGTAGGTCTTGCCGGCTTCGACGAGGACAGGAAGGGGGGACTTTTGAGGGATGTGCGGTGCGGACATGGCTGGATCATCGTTTACCGGGCGACTTACGCAAGGTCGAACAAGAGCGCTTCCACCGCCCCCGCGGAGACGATTTCGAACCGGCCAGCCTCTTCGGAACTCACGGCATCGCCCGGCTGCATCTTGACGTCACCGACCGTGACTTCGCCGGCGATCAACTGAAACCAGAGGCCCCTGCCCTTCGCCAAATCGTGCACCACGGTCAACGCCTTGGCCGACTTCACGCGGTAGACGTCCGCGTCTTGACTGATGTGCGCCGAGCCCTCGCGGCCATCGTTGGAGATGATGAGCACCTTCGGTGCGGCGAGCTGAGGCAGCGTCGGCGTCCACTCGGCATACCGCGGTTTCAGGCCGGCGCGGTCGGGCTGGATCCACACCTGCAGGATCTGCAGGGGCTCCACATCGGAAGGATTGAATTCACTGTGCTTCACGCCGGCGCCCGCGCTCATGACCTGGATTTGGCCGGGTTTGACCTGCGCGTGGTTACCCATGCTGTCGCGATGCTCGATGGTCCCTTCCAGGACATAGCTGAAGATCTCCATGTCCCGATGGCCATGCGGGGGGAAGCCGCCACCGGGGGCGATGATGTCCTGGTTGATGACGCGCAAGGAACGGAAGCCCATGTGCTTCGGGTCGTAATAGTCCGCGAAGCTGAACGAATGCCAGGTCTTGAGCCAGCCATGGTCGGCGTGGCCACGTTCGGCGGATCGGCGGGTCTGCAGTTTCATCCCTTTTATTAAAAATGAAAAGTCACCGAAGTCGACCCTGCCGAAAGTTAAAAAACCGCGACCCATCCTTGCCCCGTCGCCAAACCCAGCCAATCTAACCAACTACACCGATGAAACCCCTCACCCTCGCCACCCTCGCCGCCCTCCTTGGGCTCAGCCCACTCGGCGCCGCCATCGTCGAAAAACCCGTCGAGTATAAGTCCGGCGATGTCGTCTGCGAAGGCTGGCACGCCTACGACGACGCGCTCGCGGGCAAGCGCCCCGCGATCCTCGTCGTCCACCAGTGGACCGGCATCAGCGGACATGAGAAGGCCGCCGCCCGCCAGTTGGCCGAACTCGGCTACAACGTGCTGGTCGCCGACGTCTACGGCAAGGGCGTGCGCCCGCAGCCGCCGGCCGCTGGGCAGGAAGCCGGCAAGTACAAGAAGGACCGGCCCCTCCTCCGCGCCCGCCTGACCGCGGCGCTCGACGTCCTCAAGCAGGATGCCCGCACCGACGGGAACAAGCTCGCCGCGACCGGCTATTGCTTCGGCGGCACATCCGTCCTCGAACTCGCCCGCAGCGGCGCCGACGTCAAGGGCGTCGTCAGCTTCCACGGTGGCCTCGATTCCCCCAAGCCGGCCGATGGCCAGAACATCAAGGGCAAGGTGCTCGCGTTGCATGGCGCCGACGACCCCTACGTCGCCGCGAAGGATATCATCGCCTTCGAGCAGGAACTCCAAGCCGCCAAGGTCGACTATAAGCTCATCAAATACCCGGGCGCCGTCCACAGCTTCACGCACAAGGAAGCCGGCAACGACAACTCCAAGGGTGCGGCCTACAATGAGGCGGCGGACAAGGCCTCTTGGTCCGAGATGAAGGCCTTCCTCACCGGCCTCTTCGGCCCGAAGTAACCTTCGCCCTTTCGGCAAAAGCCCCGGCGACGCGAGTCAGCCGGGGCTTTTCGTTTAAGCCCCCGTCCCGGCGGCATATAACAGGTTGATGGCTCAGGGAAACGGGCTTAAACCGAGGAACCCCATGAAGTCCCTGCTCTCACTGCTGTGCCTCACCGCCACCGCCTCGGCTCAGACCATTTTGGCGCAGCCCTATCTCCAACCGGGTCCGCGGGGTGGGCTTGAGGCCACGGATGAGATGCGCGTCATCTGGGTCACCGACCAGACGCCCGGTAACTTCACCGTCGAGTACGCCCCCAAAGGCGCCAAGCCCATCGCCGCCAAGGTCGACGTCGCGCCGATGGATTTCGCCGCCCCAGTCGCCAAGCCGCCCGCCCCGGCCGAAAAGGATCAGCACTACATCCGTTACAGCGCCGCCCTCACCGGTCTCCCCCTCGACAGCACGTTCACCTATGTCGTCAAGCTGGACGGCAAGGTCATCCGCGAGCAGACCACCCACACGCGCGTAGGCACGGGCAAACCGACGCGTTTCATTTTGGTCGGCGACCTGGCCGACGGCAAGGCCAGCCAAAACGTGATCGCCCACCAGATGAGCCTACATAAGCCGCACTACACGGTGCTGCTTGGCGACATCATCTATCCGACCGGTCGCGCCTACCACTACATGAAGTACTTTTGGAGTACCTACAGCAACCCCACCGAACCGAGCGACAAGAACGGCGCACCGATGATGGGTTCCATGCCTTTCTATGCCGTCCTCGGCAACCACGACGTCATGGGCAAGCTCGCCACCACCCCCGACTCCTACGCGGCCTATTACTTCTTCAACGCCCCGCAGAACGGCCTGCCGGAAGGCGTTTGGAACACGGCCTTGCCCAAGGACGATGCGGCGAAGCCCTTCCGCACCCTCGCGGGCAAGAACTACCCCGCCCTCGGCTTCTACTCCTTCGACTACGGTGCCGCCCACATCGTCGTGCTCGACAACAGCGGTGGCGGCAAGTCCGACGACCCGGCGGTCATGGCCTGGCTCGACCAAGACCTCAAGGCCACGAAACAGCCGTGGAAATTCGTCGCTTTGCACGTCCCCCCGTTCCAAGTCTCGGTGAACCACTACAGCGCCCAGCGCCAACGCAAATTCGCGCCCATCTTCGAGGCCAACGGCGTCGACGTCGTCTTCGCCGGACACGTCCATAATTTCCAACGCAGCAAGCCGCTCCGCTTCCTGCCCGCCAGCGGCGTCGCCGCCGCGGTCGCCGCCAAGCCGCTGCCCGATGACCCCAAGGCCAACGTACCGAGCCTCGCCCCGAAGGCCCCGCCGAGTTACGTGAACGGAACCTTCACGCTCGACGAGGCCTTCGACGGCGCGAAGCAGACCTCGCCCAAGGGCGTCATCTACGTCGTGCAAGGGGGTGGGGGCGCGAAACTCTACACCGGCACGGTCGACAAGAACTTGGCCAAACTCCCCAACGGTGGGAAAGACAACTTCGCGCCGTTCAACGCCAAGTATTACGAGACCCTCCACTCCTTCACGGTCGTCGACCTCACTGCGAAGAAGTTCGAGATGCGGACGATCAACGAGAAGGGCGAAGAGATCGATCGTTGCGTGATCGAGAAGTAAGGCGGCTCAACCCGCGAACTGCGGGTGGCGACGGATGAGGGCCTCGAAGGCGGCGCGTTCGGACTCCGACAGGCCTTCGGGGAACTTCGCCTGGGAGCGGTCCCACTTGCCCAACCATTCGGCCCCGAGCAACGCGTGACGGGGCGCCCCGGCCCACCCGGGCGTGAGCGCGACGGTGGTGTCTTTCTTCACGCCCGTACCGACGCCGGCGCCCACGAAGAAACCGGCCTGCAGCAGCCCCGCGCGCACGGCGGTCGATGCCGAATAGGTGAAAAGTTCGGCGGAGCGCTCCGAGCGCACCAACTCAAACAAGCGCGCAAAGGACGCCGGCTTCCAACAAGCGGTGTCAGTCTTGTGGGAGAAGAAATCGTAGAATACGAGGTCGGGCTTGGCGGAAGCCTGCGGCGCCCGCTCCCAGAAATCCCCCTCGAGGAGTTCCCAGGAAAGCCCTGGGAACTGACGGGACACCCACTGACCGCGGGCGAGCACCGCATCCGGGCCGGAGTGGCGAAGATATGGGAAGAACGACTTGTGCGTGAGCGCCAAGCGCAGTGAATCGAGGTCGTTCTCGAAACTGATGAGCTTGAGCCGACGCACCGGGCCTTGCGCGGCGGCGGCCTCGTAGCACTGCACGGCGGCCATGGCGTTGGCGGCGGCGCCGAGGCCCACATCCCAGACGACGAGCTCGGGCACCTCCTCGGGGGACTTACCGGCAGGCAGTTGCAGGCGTTCGGTCAAGGCCGACTGATCGACGTAGAGCGACTTCGCCTCCTCCATCGGAGGCGTGTGCGAATGCATGATTTCACCGGAAGAAACCTGCCGGATGCTGGCGAAACCCGCCTCGGCGATGTTGACGATGTAATTACCCAGCGTGCGCGGACGGCGCTCCTTGCCGACCTTCGGCGGTACCGCCGGATGGTCCATGTCCTCGACCTGCAGGAACTGGCGCTTCTCATTATAGAGCGCGAGGAAACGGTCCTCGAGGATGCTCTGGCGGATTTCGCGCATCAACTGATGGTAGAACGCGATGTTATGCTGGCCCAGCAAGGTCCAACCCAAGGGCTCCTGCGTCTTCGTGAGGTGATGGAGGTAGCCGCGGGAATACTTGCGGCAGACCGGACAGAGGCAGGTCGGGTCGAGTTTCTCATCGGAGAACTTATAGACCGACCGGCGCAGCTGGAGCAGCCCGCGCGAGGTGAACGCCGTGCCGAACTGCGCCACCTTGTTCGGGATGATGCAATCGAACATGTCGACCCCACGGTGGACGGCCTCGAGCAGGTCGAGGGGCGTCCCGACGCCCATGAGGTAGCGCGGGCGATCGGCCGGCAACATGGCCGCGGCGACCTCGCAGGTATCCTCGCGCTGGTGCTTCTCCTCGCCAACGGCCAAGCCGCCGATGGCGAACCCGTCGAACGGCAGTTGGGTCAGTCCATCCGCGCTCTGCTTGCGCAGGTGCGGGTACAAGGCGCCTTGCACGATGGCGAACATCGACTGCGGGGACTCGCCGCGGGCCTTGAGGCTGCGGACCGCCCAGCGTTGCGTGATCTCGAGCGCGCGCCGGGCCGTGGCCTCGTCGGCCGTCGATGGGATGCACTGGTCGAGCACCATCATGATGTCGCTCCCGATCGCCATCTGCGTCCCGATGCTGACCTCGGGGCTGAGCAGGATCTTCTTGCCGTCGACGTAGCTGCGGAATTCGGCCCCCTCCTCCTCGATGGAACGGGAGTGCGGCAGCGAGAAGATCTGGAAGCCGCCGGAATCCGTCAGGAACGACTTCTCCCAGCCCGTGAAACGATGGATATCGCCGAAGTGGCGGAAGACCTCGGGACCTGGGCGGAGCAACAGGTGGTAGGTGTTCGCGAGCAGGATCTGCGACCCCGATTCCAGGAGCGTATCGAACGTCTGGGCCTTGACCGTGGCCTGCGTACCGACCGGCATGAACAGGGGCGTCTTCACCTCGTTATGCAACGTCCGGAAAGTCGCCGCGCGCGCCCGCGAGCCGCTGGCGACCGCCTCCAACTTGAAATTCAGCCGGGAAGGTTGCATGTGAACGCTAGGACTAAAGGTCGGTTCGCCCAAATGTAAAGGATGGGCGAGGGCCGGCGACAGGACGCTTGAACTCGGCCCGAGAAGGGCCACCTTACGTCCATGCGTCGACCCGCCCTGCTGCCCTGCACGTGTTTCGCCTTGGCCCTCTTCGCCAGCGGCTGCTCGCACCCCGCCGTCCGCGAGGAGGTCAGCCTCGAGGAAAACAACGCCGTCTTCAGCTTCGCCCTGCAGGAACTCCAGGAAAAACAGGAGTTCGCCGGGGCCGTGACCATGGTCGTCCGTCCCGACCGCATCGTCGCGCTGGAAGCCTTCGGCTTGGCGGACATCGCGAGCGGTCGGCCGATGCGCAAGGACTCGCTCTTCTGGATCGCCTCGATGACGAAGCCCATCACCGCGATGGGCGTCCTCATGCTCGTCGAGGAAGGCAAGGTCGGCCTCGACGATCCCGTCGAAAAACACCTGGGTTCCTTCAAAGGTCAGCAACTCGCCACGCCCACCGGCCTGGTGCCGGCCCCGCGCCCGGTCACCGTACGCGACCTGCTCACGCACACCAGCGGGCTCTCCCCGGCGATGCCCACGGCGGCGAATCAACCCGTCGACACCGCGCCGCTCGCCGCCATGGCGATCCTTTCGGGCCGCACCCCGCTCGTCTCCGCCCCTGGCGCCAAGTGGGCCTACAGCAATACGGGCATCAACACCCTCGGCCGCATCATCGAAGTCGTCAGCGGTCAGTCCTATGCGGAATTCGTGCAGCAGCGCTTCCTCGACCCGCTGGACATGAACAGCACCAGCTTCTGGCCGGACGTCACCTTGCAGGCCAGTTTGGCGACGCCGTATCGCAAGGACAAGGTCACCGGTGAACTCATCGCGGCCGGCAACAGCCGCTTCAGCCAACCCTTGCAGGACCGTAAGCGCACGGCGCTGCCGGCGGGCGGGCTCTATTCCACCGCGAACGACTTGGCCCAGCTGTATCAGATGATTTTGCGCGGAGGAGAACTCGACGGCCACCGCTTCCTCCGTCCGGAGACGCTGAAGCTGATGACCACGAACCAACTGGGCGGCATGCCCAAAGTCAGCTTCGCCGACGGCATGCACATGGGCCTCGGCTTCCATTTGGTGGCGACGCCCGTCGGGGTCACCGAAAGCCTTTCACCCGGCAGCTTTGGACATGGCGGTGCCTATGGCACCCAAGCGTGGATCGACCCCGTCCGTCGCCAAGCCTACGTCCTGCTCATTCAACGGACCGACCTCCCGAACTCGGATGGCTCCGAGATTCGGCGGGAGTTCCAAAAGATGGCCGTGGAGGCCTTTGGCCGCTGAGCCCCACCGGACCGACCGTGGCCTTCCTGCACACCCTCCGCCTCGGCTTCCTCGCGCTCCGCGCCGTGTTGCTCTTGGCCGCAGCCGGCCTCTGTCTCTACGGCTTCATCGCCGCCCGCGAACCGGGTGTCTCGAGTTACTGGCGCGTCGGCTATCTGGCGGGTATGGTGCTCGCGTTAGCCCTGCTCTGGAACGTTTGGCGCGCCTACCGCCAGCTCCCCAAGGCGTAGCCAAGCCGCGAGACCCGAGTTGACCGCGCGCGCTCCAGGGCTAACCTCAGCCGTAAGCAGTTACCCCTTATACCTTCCCCACCCCCCGTCGACCATGCTGCGCAGCCTTCTCCTCGCCTTCCTCGCCTTCGGCAGCCTCACCGCCGCCGAGCCGAAGAAGCTCAACGTGCTCTTCATCGCGGTCGATGACCTCCGCCCGGAAATCAATGCTTCGGGCAGCCAAGTCATCCGCACGCCCAACCTGGACCGCATCGCGGCCCGCGGCACCACCTTCGACCGCGCCTACTGCCAGCAAGCGGTCTGCAGCCCCTCACGTACCTCGCTCATGACCGGCCGACGGCCCGACGCCACCCGCGTCTGGGATCTCGAGACGCATTTCCGCAAGGCCTTACCGGAAGCCGTGACGGTCGCCCAATTCTTCAAGGAACAGGGCTATCATAGCCAGGGGATGGGCAAGATCTACCACGGTGGCTTCGACGATGCCCCCAGCTGGTCGGTCCCGTGGACCACCCCCAAGGCACCCGCCTATGCCTCGCCGGAAGCGCTCAAACTCCAGGCGTCGAACGTGGATGCGAAGGGCCGGTCTCGGGGGCCCGCCTTCGAAGCAGCCGATGTGCCCGACGACACCTATACCGACGGGAAGGTCGCGCGCCTCGCCGCCGCTACCCTCACCATGCTGAAGCAAAAGGGCCAGCCCTTCTTCCTCGCTGTCGGCATGGCCAAGCCCCACCTGCCCTTCGTGGCACCCAAGAAGTATTGGGACCTTTACGACCCCGCTAAAATCTACGTGCCCGCGTATCAGAAACTTCCGGCGGGCGCGCCCGCCTTTGTCGGCCATAACAACAGCGAGTTGGGTAGCTATGCGGGCATGCCCAAACGAGGCGCCATCGATGAAGCCACCGCCCGCCAACTCCGCCACGGCTACTACGCCGCCATCAGTTACATGGACGCCCAAGTCGGCCTGCTGCTGGACGCCTTGGATAAAGAAGGCCTCGCGGATAGCACCGTCGTCATCCTGTGGGGCGATCACGGCTGGCAACTGGGCGAACATGGCCTCTGGCATAAGCACACGAACTTCGAACTCGCCGCCCGCGCACCGCTGCTGATCAGCGTACCCGGCCAGAAAGCTCCGGGCCGGAAGAGCCTCTCCTTGGTGGAGTTCATCGACATCTACCCCACCCTCGCCGACGTCTGCGGATTACCCAAACCGAAGGACGTGGAAGGCGTCAGCCTGAAGCCGCTCCTCGACGACCCGACCGCCCACGTACGCCCGGTGGCCATCAGCCAGTATCCACGCAGCGATGCGGGCGCATCACTGATGGGTTACAGCATCCGCGACGACCGCTGGCGCCTGACGCTCTGGCGCAACCGCGCCGATAATTCCATCCACGCCACGGAACTCTACGACGAGGTCAACGATCCGCACGAGACCGCGAATGTGGCCAAACAGCCGGAGCACGCCGAGGTGATCGCACGCCTCAGCAAGTACCTCCCGCCCCCCATCGCCGCAGCGCCGGTCGGCAAGACGGACAACGGCCCCAAAACCGCAGCGCCGACCAACGCCGGCACCCGGGATCGCGGAACGATGTTCACCGGACGCGACACGAACCAGGACGGCAAGCTCACCAAGGAAGAATTCATGCTGAGGCAGCGGGACCCCGCGCAAGCCGCCCAAAACTTCGTGAAATTCGACAAGGATAAGAACGGCGAAATCTCCAAGGAAGAGTTCGTGAAGATGGGGCAATGAGTTCGGTGGAGGTCCCCTGTGGGTTGACGTCAGAATAATCAGGTAAAGGGTGGAGTCCGGTTGACGACCTAGGGTTTTTTCCCGATGTTCGCTCATCCCCATGAGCCTCCCCCTGTCCTGCCTCGCCCTGCTGCTGGCCGCGGCCCTGCCCGTCTTCGCCGCCGACACCCCAGCCACCCCGGCCAAGAAGGCCCCCGCCAAAGCGCCCGCCAAGACTGGCGCCAAGAAAGCCGGCCCCACCGGCGCGGTCATCGGCGAGAACAAGGCCACCCCGGTCGACCGCATCAAGGTCCCCGCCGGCTTCCAAGTCGAGCTGCTCTACTCCGTCCCTAATTCCGAACAAGGCTCCTGGGTCGCGCTCTGCACCGACGGCAAAGGCCGCATCTACGCGAGCGACCAGTACGGCTCGCTCTACCGCTTCCCCGCCCCTGCGGCCGGCCAGCCGCTCAAGGCCGCCGACATCCAGAAACTGCCGGTCAGCATCCGCGCCGTGAACGGCATGGTCTTCGCTTTCGGCGCCCTCTACGTGGGCGTGAACGACTACGAGAAGAAGATCCCCAGCGGCGTCTACCGCCTCAGCGACACCAACGGCGACGACGCCCTCGACAAGGTCGAACTCCTGCGCGAGATCCAAGCCAGCGGGGACCACGGCGTCCACGCCATCGTCCCGACCCCCGATGGCAAGGCGCTCTACCTCATCACGGGCAACAACGCCGTGAAGCCGGAAACCCCGGCCAACTCTCCCGTCCCCTCGGTCTGGGGCGACGACCATCTCCTCCCGCGCATGCCCGATGGCCGTGGCCATAATCGCCACGTCCTGGCCCCCGGTGGCATCGTCTACCGCTTCACCCCGGACGGTAAGGACTTCAAGGTCTTCGCTTCCGGCTTCCGCAACATCTACGGCGGCGCCGTCAACCACGACGGCGAGCTCTTCACTTACGACGCCGACATGGAGTACGACTTCAACACGCCGTGGTATCGCCCGACCCGCATCAACCACGTGGTCAGCGGCGGCGAATACGGCTGGCGCAACGGCGCGGGCAAGTATCCTGAATTCTACCCCGACAACCTGCCGGCCACGCTCAACATCGGCCCGGGCTCGCCGACGGGCGTGACCTTCGGCTACGGCGCCAAGTTCCCCCATAAATACCAAGAGGCCCTCTACGCCCTCGACTGGAGCTGGGGGAAAATCTACGCCATCCACCTCACCCCGAAGGGCGCCAGCTACACGGCCACTAAGGAAGAGTTCGTGACCGGCGGACCCTTGCCCGTGACCGATGCCTTCATCCATCCGAAGGATGGGGCGATGTATTTCGCCATCGGCGGCCGTAAGGTGCAGTCCGGCCTCTACCGCGTCAGCTACGTCGGTAAGGAAAGCACCGCCCAAGTCGACGTGCTCAAGCGCGTCAGCTCCGAGGTCAAACTCCGCCATCAGCTCGAAGCCTTCCACGGCGTCCAAGACCCCAAGGCCATCGCCTTCGCCTGGCCGCACCTGAACAGCGCCGACCGCCACATCCGCTGGGCGGCCCGCACCGTACTCGAGCACCAACCACTCGCCCAGTGGCAAGACCGCGCCCTGAAGGAAACCGACGCGGCCCGCTCCCTTGAAGCCCTCCTTGCGGTCGCCCGCGTGGGGGCGCAATGCCCCAACCACAGCCCGCGCGCCGCGAAACCCGACCCTCGTACCGGCGTACCGCTGATGGTGGCCCAACCGACCGCCGCCGAGGCCGCGACGCGCGATGGTCTGCTCGACGCCCTCCAGCGCCTCGACTGGTCCAAACTCTCCAACGACCAACGCATCGCTTGGGTGCGCATCGCTGAAATCGTGCTGCACCGCTACGGCACCCCCGACGCCGCCCGCGTGCAGCAGATCATCGGACGGCTCGAC
The DNA here is from genome assembly GCA_002293065.1 of Opitutia bacterium UBA957. Lineage (GTDB taxonomy): Bacteria > Verrucomicrobiota > Verrucomicrobiia > Opitutales > UBA953 > UBA953. Next base: position 25,268 of record DBCN01000121.1, on the reverse strand, counting down.
CCCGCCTTCCCGGCCAACAACTTCGAACTGAACTGGGTGCTCTGCGAGACCCTCGCCTTCCTGCAGGCGCCGAACACCGCCGCCAAGGGCATGGCCCTCATCGCCAACGCCGAAAGCCAGGAGCCGCAGATGGAATACGCCCGCAGCCTGCGCTTCCTCAAGACCGGCTGGACCCCTGCCCTGCGCCAGGCCCAACTCAACTGGTTCCTCCAGGCCGCCAACTACCGCGGCGGCTCGAGCTTCATCCAGTTCATCCAATTCATCCGCAACGACTCGCTCGCGACCTTCACGGACGCGGAGAAGCAACAGCACGCCGCGCTCATCGCCCAGAAGCCCGTCATCAAGTCGCCCATCGAGAACGCCGGCGCGATGTTCGCCGGCCGCACGCCCAAGGCCTGGACGCTCGCCGAGCTCGACGCCGCCATCGGCGCGGGCCTCAAGGACCGCGATTTCGAGACCGGCCGCAAGGCCTTCGCCGCCGCGGCCTGCTACACCTGCCACCGCTTCGGCAACGCGGGCGGCATGACCGGTCCCGACCTGACCCTCTCCGGGGGCCGCTACAGCCCGCATGACTTCCTCGACCAGATCATCAACCCCAGCAAGGAGATCAACGAGCAGTTCGCCCCGATCATCGTGACCAAGAACAACGGCGACACCCTCTCCGGCGTCATCGTCAACCTGAACGGTGACTCGGTCGTCGTGAACACGGACCTCTCCGACCCCGATCAACGGGTCAACGTCGACCGCAAGGAAGTGAAGAGCATCGAGCGCAGCGAGGTCTCCCCGATGCCTCCGATGCTCCTGAGCATGCTCACGCAGGATGAAATCCTCGACCTGACGGCCTTCGTGCTGAGCGGCGGAGACAAGGAGAAGCCGGTCTTCAAGAAGCCCGCCAAGTAAGCCATGCGAAGGCTCAAGCTCGCCGCGCTGTGCGTGGCCTACGGCGTCGTCGACCTCTACCTGCTGCTCGGCTGGTTCGCGAGCGGCCAACCGCAGCGGGTGTCGCTCTGGAACAAGCTCTACGGTCCGCTGACCTTCGACCTCAGTCCCAATGCCGAAGGCTATGGCCTGGCCTTCCTGCTGCTCTCGGTGCTCGCGACGATCGTCTTCATGGTCGTGCTGGTCCGGGCGGTCCGTCCGGCGACACCGGCGGGCACCGAGGCCAATCCGTTCACGAAGGGCTCCTGAGCGGACTCAGAGCGCCTTACGGAGGGCGACCATGGCCGCAGCCTGGCGTTGCCGGACGATGGCTTGGGCTTGGCCCACCTTCACCGCGGCCGCGGCAGGGTCCTTCGCCAGCGCCAAGACGGCGGGCACGATACCTGGCAGCTGCGTCTCATCGTCGAGGTCGAAGAGCCACTCCCCGAGGCCGATGTCTTTCCACATCGTGCCCTTGGAGGTCTGTTCGGCCCAGCGGCAGACGATGGCGGGAACGCCGTTGCCGATGCACATGATCGGCGAATGCATCTCATTCCCGAAGAGGCCGGCGCTGCGCACGTAAACGGACAACGCCTCATCGGTGAGCCAATAGTCGGGCCGCCAGACCACGCGGGGCTTCACGTCGTCGGGTAGGCGATCGAAGAGCATTTCCTTGCCCAAGGCCATCTGCGTGCGGTCTTCAGGACAGATGAGCACCTTGAGTTTCGTCTGGCGGACGACGGCGACGATCGCCGCCCGCAGTTGGGCGTGGTCATGTTCCTTCAGTTCGTCGTTCCGCTTCTGTTTGGCGGCATCGAAAGCCACGCCCGGCTTGATGAGCCAATACGGCGTGGAGCGGTAGCGTGGGATGCAGCACAGGAAACCGCCGGCTTCGAGCCCGTTCGCCTGCAGGAAAGCCAGCGCCTTGGCGTCAGCACGGAGGTCCGTGGCGAAGGCCCCATCGGGGCCCAAGCCCATCACCGGACACTGCACGCCCGCGGCGATGGCGACCGCGTGCGAAACACCATCGCGGAAGAACACGAACTGGGCGCCATTGAGGATGTCGATGGTCGCGGGGGTTGGTTTGCCTTGGGTGATCCCGAGAACGCCGTAGGGCTTGGGTCCAAGCTGACGCCAGCGCCCGAGGTCCCGCTCGGCGACCAACGAAGGCCCGGAACCGTGCAGGAGGAAATCATGGTCCGCATAGGCCTGCGCGACGTCTACCTTGCCGGGAACGAGGATGCGGAGTTCGGGAAAACGACGTTGCAGCATCTCCCCCACCCCGTTGTCGACGCTGCTTGGCCAGAGGGTGACCGCCGCCTCGGGGAGGTGCTTCTCGAGCAGCGCCAACATGCCGGGCGTGTGCGCGATGTCGCCGATGTTCACGGTCTGCCAGGAGGAGCGCAACAGGATGCGCGGGGCGCGCCCAGGAGAGGCCGCCCGCAAGGCCGTAGCCCACGCCAGCGTGGCCGCGAGTCCCAAGAAATGGCGACGGTCCATCCCGGTCACTTCGTGTAAGGCTCCGTGATCGGGCCCTTCTCCGCCGCCTTGACGCGTTCGTCGACCTTCTTGCGGATCTCGGCCTTCGCGGTCGTCAGCCGTTCGGGCCAGACGAACTTCGGGGCCGTCGATGGGTCATAGCCGGCCATGTGGCCGGTCAGCCGGGTGGTCGGCTTGGTGTACTTCAGTTCGGTGTCGCCGAAGACCTCGCGACACATCGCCGCCAAGCCGGGGTCATACTCGATCAACTGCGTGCGCAGATGGACGTGGTTGTGGTCATGGTCGTTGACGCGGTTGTTGTCGAACCACGACTGGACGCCTTCGGCGAAGTACTCGTGGTGATTGGTCGCGGCATATTTGCCCTTCCACAAACCCTTCGCCATGGCGGCCTGATAGGTGGCCTTGAGGCGACGGTCGAAGGTCGGGTCGACCTTGAGCATGCCACGCAGGTGGATATTATGGGCGAGCTCGTGGATGAAGATGTTCTCGGACGCATAAGGGTCCCCCGGAAACGCCAGCATGTTCTCCTCGGCGCAGGAACAGACCGGGTCGGTCTCGGAACCACCGAAGCCACGGGCGCGGGCGTCCCAGTAATCCTTCGGCTTGAAACCCGAGTACTCGGGGATGTCGGTGGTGAACTCCCCGCGCCCCATGATGATGACGCGGGAGCCATTCGCGATCATCGCCGTCCGGACATCCGGGCGTTTGGCCAACATCAAGTTGGCCAGGTAAGCGGTCTCCTTGAGGGCGTAGTCGTTGACGGCGCCGGAGGCCACGATCGGCAAACCCTGCGCGCTGATATACTTTTTGTAGAACGGCGGGAGCTTCAGTTCAGCCGGCGGGGCCGAGACTTCGCCGATGGGATCGGCCGCCTGGCTGGTGATCGCCAGCAAACAGAGGAAGGGGAGGAATTTCATTTGGAAGGTTTCTCGTTGATCTTGGCATCGGCGGGCGCCTCGAGCAAATCGCCCTTCCGGAGCTCGACGAAACGCTCGCGCATCTCCTTCAGCTTTTCCGGGAAGCGGGCGGAACACTCGTCCTGCTCGTAAGGGTCTTTCGCGAGGTTGAAGAGCTCGGCCTTACCTTGGGGGTTGGCATGGGGGACGATGAGCTTCCAATCGCCATGGAAAACCGCGGAGCGCTGATAATGCGGGATGTAGATGGTCCGCGGAGCAGGCGAAGTTTCCGCACCGGTCAGGACGGGCCAGCGATCGAGCCCATCGAGTTTCACGTCCGCCGGCACGGTGACACCCGCCAGACGGGCCAAGGTCGGCAGCCAGTCCGCCGCGTGCATGGGGTGGCTGTTCTTGCCGGCGGGCAAATGCCCCGTCCAGCTGACGAACGCATTGACCCGCATCCCACCCTCATACGGCGTGTTCTTCCAGCCGCGCAGGGGAGCGTTCGTGGTCACGGCCGGACTCCCCTTGGTCTTGCCGACATAGGGATTGCCGCTGCTTTCGATGCCACCGTTGTCCGAGGTGAAGATGATCACCGTGTTCTCGAGCTGCCCGGTGGCCTTGAGGGCGTCGTAGAACTCGCCCACCTTGGCATCCAGTTGCGTCACAAAGGCGGCGTAACGGCGGATGGAGTCATCCTTGGCGGGGTCGGCATGGAACTTCACGCCCTCGTAGGCCTTGAAATACTCCTTCGGGGCGTCGATCGGGGTATGCACCGCGCCGAAAGGAACATAGGCAAACCAAGGCCCTTTCTTCTCGAGGATGACGCGCTTGGCGTCGGCGGCGAGCAGTTCGGTGGCGTTACCTTCCTCCTTCAGCAGTACGTCGTTGCGGTTCCAGGTGTCCTCCAAGGGACCCGACCGATATTTATGGGTCCAAGGATCGATGGCACCCGTGAGGAAGCCATAGGACTCATCGAAGCCGTACTGACGTGGCCCCCAGGCGAATTTGCCCCCGAGGTGCCACTTGCCCGAGATGGCCGTTCGGTAGCCGACGGACTTCAACGCGGACGCCAGCGTGAAGGTGCCCGCCGGGAAAGCGCGCATATTGGTGGGGCCGAGCACATGCGGACCGAAGCGGCTGGTCCAGCGACCGGATAGCAACGCGGTGCGGGTCGGCGTACACACCGGCTGTACATAATGACGGTCCAACTCGACCGAGGTCTTCAGGATCTCCGCCATGCGGGGCGTCGCGAACTTCCCGCCATGCCAACTGACGTCGGCCCAGCCCATGTCGTCCGCGACGATGAGCAAGATATTGGGACGCACCGGCGCGGCGGTGGCCGCCAGGGCGAAGACCGCACCGAAGCAGGCGGCAAGGAGACGGAGGGACTTCATGGGAGGGGTGGCTTTTTGTAGCACCTCCCTGCCCTGAAGCAATCCCCGGACAGGCCTACTTCGCCTGGGCCACGTTACGCTTCGGGAGCTTGGCCAAGTAGGCCGATTCCGCGGCCTTGACCTTGCTCCGCTGCGGTTCGACCTGCGGAGAGAGCTCGGCGATCATGCGGGTCAATTCGGCGAGGTTCTTCTCGCGCTCCGGCACTTCCTTGGTCGCGGCAGCCAGGGCCTTCTGGGCGCCGAGCCACTTGGCTTTGGCTTCATCCAGGGCCTTGGCGGCGACCGCGATCGCCTGCATCTTCGCTTCCGCCGGTCGCGCCGCTTCCGCCAAACGCGCCTTGGCGGTGACGGCCGCTTGCTGCAAGGGGGCGAGCGCGGCTTGGGCCTGGTCGACGGCCGTCTGATACGGCGCGAGCTTGGCCGCGTAGGCTTTCTCGACGGCCGCCGGGGCGGCCTGTTTCACGGCATATTCCTTTTGCTGCGCGAGGCGGACCTTCACCTGCTCGGCCAACTCGACTTGAACCGGCCCCAACTGTTTTTCCGTGGCGGCGAGAGCCGCGCGGGCGGCCTCGGCCTTGGCGACATCGCCCGCCACCAAGGAGCCAGCCTGCGTGACCGCGCCGACGGCCGCAAAACGGGCAGCCTGCGCTTGGGCCAGGCCCTGCTTGGCATCGGCGAGCTCCTTCAAGGCTGCCGCCAAACGTTCACCCGTTGCCTGACGGGAAGTGAAATAGCGGAGCGAGAGGACGCCGGCCACCCCGTGCGCGGAGGCATCCGCCTCCGAGGCCGTCACCACCTGAGCCGTGGCGACCTGCAGACGCTTCTGCATCGCCTCGACCAAAACCAGGCTGGCCGCCAACTGACGGTTCGCGGCCGCGACTTGGGTTTGCACGGCGGCGACCGCCGTCTTGGCCTGGGTCAACTCCGTCGCCGCCGCGGCGGCGTCCTGCTTCAAGCCATCCACGCGCGTGGTCAGTTCAGTGACGCGCAGGCGGACCGGGCGCATGTTGCGGGCATACTCTTCGATGGCGGCCTTGGCGGCGGCGACCTCCGTGTCGCGCTGGCGGATCGCCTCACCCAGCAAGGCCTGCCGTTCTCCTAGAAGTTTCGTCTGTGCCTCAACCTTACCAGCGGCTTCGGCTTCAGCCTGACGCAACGCGCCCAGGGGAGCCTCGAGGGCTGGCAACACCGCCTGGAGTTCGCCCCAAGCCGCTTCGAGCGGGGGCAGTTTCGCGGCCAAGTCGGCCACCTGTTGGGTCGTGGCAGTCAAGCGCGCCACCGCCGCCTTCTGCGCCGTCTCATTCTCCGCCTTCGCGGCGATGGCATCCGCGATGTCGGCCTCGAGTTTGGCCAGGCGCTCCTTCTCGGCCAGCACCCCGACGTTGAATTCCGCCGCCCGCAGGAAGGCCACCTGCTCCTCCCACCCGGCGATTTGCGCCGACGCGTTCTGGGCGAAGGCCTCCGCCGCGGCGGCGTCCGCCCTGAGCTTGGTCAAACCAGCCATCTGCCCTTGGACGAGCGTTTGGCGGGCCTGCAGTTGGGCGACCTGACCCCGGGAAAACTCGAGCGCGGCCATCTGGGCATCCCGCTGTTTCTGGGCGACGGCGCGGACCTTTTCGTCGTTGGCCTTGGCCAACTGCTTGTCCGCATAGTTCAGGCTGCCTTCATCGCTCTTCACCTTGGCCTGAAAATCCGCGAGGCGGCGCGCAATCCAAGGCAAGTCCAGCGAAACCTTCGCCGCCAATTCGAGCAAAGGGCGCCGCTCCGTCCGGGCCGGATTCAGGGCCTCGTTGGCGACCTTGATCTTCGCGTTCAGCTCCGCCTTCGCCTTTTCATCCGTGGTCTTGTAAGAAAGATTACGCAGCGCCTCGAGTTCCTTGGCGGCGGGCTGATAGCGGGCCTCCACCGCATTGAGCTTGGTCATGACCTCGGCCGAAGCGGTCAGGATCGCGGCATGCTCGGCCTCCGCCGCCTGGAGCTTGGTCCGCGCGGCTTGCACCTCCGCGGGAACGGTCGCGGCCCGCGCGCGCAGGGACGCCAGCTGCTTTTCGGCGGCGATGATACGGTCGGCAAGCTTGGGCGGATTCGCGGAGACCTGCGTCAGGTCCTGACCGGACTCGACATCGAAGAAACGGACCTCACCGAGCCAGTTGCCGGTCACGAAGACCTTGGAGTCCGCCAGCGCGACGACCTTGGAGACCACATCCCCCTGCTTGACGCCGCGGGCATGGGGCAGACGCTTGCCGTCAATGGCCCAGAGGGCCGTGGTGCCGTCGTTGCCGCAGCTCAACAGCCGGCCATCGGGCGTGAAGGCCACGGACTGGACCGAACCCCCGTGCGCCGACCAGTTCGCGACGCGCTTCCCCGTCTTGAGTTCCCAAGTGGAGATGGTCCCATCATCCGAACAGCTGGCGAGCACGTTGGAGTCGGACCGCCACGCGAGGTCGGTCACGCTGGACTTGTGTTGCCCGAGGTTGAAGAACTCGCCGCCATTGTCGGCCTCCCACACCATGACGTTGCCGTTGCGGTCGGAGGTCGCGAGCAGGATGCCATCGGGACTGAAGTCCGCGCCGGTCACCCATTCGGTGTGCTTGGAAATCGTGTAGAGCAGTTCGCCGGACGCCGTATCGAAGCACTTCACCTTCTTGGCGTTCGTCGCGAGGGCGATGCGCTGATGGTCGGGGCTGATATCCGCGGACATCAACTGGTCGAATTCCTTGCCGATCTCGGTGACGCGCCGGCCGGACTTCACGTCCCAGACGACGGCGTGGCCGAACTTGCCGCCGCGACCACCACCCAGGATGAGCAAGGAACCATTGGCGCTGAACTTCAGCGACCGGGCATAACCCTCGGGATACGGGAGGATCCCCGCCAGTTCACGGGACTCGGTATCGTAAAGCAGCACCTGCTTCTGACCGGCGACCGCCAAGAGGGAGGTCCATGGGCTGGCCGCCATGGCCGTGACCGCCGTGAGGCGCGGGGTGACCACCACGGGATCCAGCAGGACGTGCTCGGGACGGGCCACCGGCCCCGTCGGCTTGCCGGCCCCAGCCACCACCGACAGGTCGACCTTGGGTTTGCTGGCCGTGCGCGCGACGCTGCCCTTGCTCTGGAGCACGCCATCGGCGATCCACTTCGAAAGCAAAGCGAGGTCCTTCGCGGGCAACGGCGCACCCTCGGGCGGCATGAAAGGTTCTTCCTTCTGCGAGCTGCAGGTCCACAACCGGCTGCCCCCGGGATTACCCGGGTCGACCACCGCCCCGCCGCTCCCACCGGCGACGAGGGCGGCGTAGCTGGTGAGGTCGAGGTCGGCCTTCTTCTTGTCGGGATTGTGGCAAGAAAAACACTTATTCTCCAGCAGCGGCCGGATATGGTCGTCGTAGGTCAGTTTGACCGGCGCCTCCTGCGCACGGACGCCGAGGCCGGAGAGCCCCGTGGCGGCGAGGAGCAGGAAACGGCGCGAGATCGCGCCCAAACGCGAGGAGGAGGCGGCCACGGGATCAGTGGGTGAAGACGAATTCCTTGGAGTTCAGCAGCGCCCAGAAGGCGTCCTCGAGCACCGCTTGGCGGTTGGCGGGATCGGCCGCCAGGGCCTGCAGCACGGCGGCCTTCTCCGCCGGCAGCGGATGCCGGCCGAAGACGCGCATGAAGAGATCCGTGACGATGACGTCGTTCGGCTTGCCGTCCGCGATCAGCCGCTCGACCACCCGACCACGCCGGATGCGATCGTTGATGGCGTCGCCGTTCATCAAGTGCAGCGCCTGCGACAGGTTGGGGTCGGTCTTCACCTCGGTGGAGGCCACCGACTCGCGCTTCGCGCGCCCGAAGGTCGTCAGGAAATAATTGCTCACCGCCCCGTCGGCGATCTGCACGGCCCGGGCGCCGATCGGCAGGCCCTGGAACTTGTTCGGCGTTTCCGTGATCTGCGAAATCGCGTCGAGCAGGACCTCGGCGCGGACGCGGCGGACCTGGGCGCGGGCGAAGTTCAGCTTGTCGCCGGCGTTGCTGGCGTTGGGCTTGGACGAGCGCTGGTAGGCGGCGGAGCTCACCACGTCCTTCACCAGCCGCCGGACGTCGTACTTGTAGTCCGTGAGGCGCTGGGCCAACTGATCCAACAGCTCCGGATTGGACGGCGGGTTGGAGACGCGCACATCGTCCACGGGGTCGACCACGCCGATGCCGAAGAAGTGGGCCCAGACGATGTTGGAGATGTTGCGGGCGAACCACGGGTTGCGCGGGGAGGCGATCCACTCGGCCAAGGCCTTGCGGCGGTCGTCGCCGGGCTTGAGGTCGGGCTCCTCGCCGCCGAGGAACTTCGGCTTCACGTTCGCCTTGGTGAGGAAGTGCTGGGATTCCCCGTTCTTGTTGTTGAAGATGATGACCTCCTGCGGGTCATCGGTGTTCTTGCGGCCGATCTGCGCGAAGAAGGCGTTGAAGCCATAATAGTCGCTCATCGTCCACCGGTCGAACGGATGGTTATGGCACTGGGCGCACTGGATCCGCATGCCCATGAAGACCTGCGCCACGTTTTCGCTCAGCTTCAGCTTGTCGAGTTCGGTCTGGTAGAAATTGACCGGCGGATTGGAGACCGTCCCGCCGTTGGCCGAGAGCAGGTCGACGACGACCTCGTTCAGGGGTTGGTTCCGGCCGATGCGGTCGGCCAGCCAATTATAGTAGAGCAGCGAGTTTTTGTAGAACGGCGGCTGGTTGTTCCCGCCATTGATGCCGGACCGGATCTGGAGCAGCTCGGACCACTTCATCACCCAGAGCTCGGTGAACTCCTTCCGTTGCAGCAGCACGTCCACCAGCTGGGCCCGCTTATCCGGGCGCTTATCCGCCAGGAAGGCCTGGACTTCCGCGGGCTTGGGATAGAGCCCGACCACATCGATGTAGACGCGGCGAACATATTCCTCATCAGAGCAGAGCCCCGAAGGGGCGATGCGGAGGCGATGCAGGCGCTCGTTGACGGCCGCATCGACGTAATTGTATTCCTCCGCCTTGGGGCGTTCGTAGACGAGGCCTTGGGGAATGACGATGACCTGGGCGGTGACGCTGTAGACATCGAAGCGGGCGAGCATGAAGGCGGCGCCGCGCTCGGCGGAGGTCACCACTCCTTCCTTGCTGACCTTGGCGACGGGGTCGTTGTTGGACATGAACAACGCGAGACTGGTCACGTCCCGATCGGTCCCGTCCGAGTACGTCGCCCGAACGGTCACCTGTTGGGTGGCTTGGGGCCCTTCGAGGACGATCTGCTTGGGGAAGACCTCGATGCCCGTGACCGTCGCGACATCGGGCGCGTCATCGGGCGCACCGCGCGCGATCCACTCGAGCAAAGTCCGGTTGTAAGCCGAATCCGCCTCGAACACCTTGTTGCCGGTGTGCGGCACGGCGCCGACGGACTTCTCGATGAGCGTGCTTTCTTCCGGGATGGCCAAATTGATGCGCCGACCGATCAGTTCGCGGGTCAGGCGGGTGTAGTCGCCGGCGGGATCCATGCCGAAGAGCGAAAGCCGGAAGCCGTCCTTGCCGCGGGCCGCCCCGTGGCAACCACCCGCATTGCAGCCGCCGCGGAGGAAGACCGGCATGACGTCGAGTCGGAAGGAAACGGCCCGATCCTTGAGGCCATCCTTTACCTTGACGGGAATCTTGGCCGACAGACCGCCCAATTCCGCGATGACTTCGGTCGTACCGCCATCCGCCACCGCGTGGGCGGAATAATCCTCGAGGGCGGCGACCTTCGGGTCGGCGACGCGCAGGTTGGCGAAAGCCGTGACATCCCGGGTCGTCGCATCCTTGAACGTCGCGAGGACGACGAGACGGTGGAAGTCGCGCTTGGATTCCAAAGACACGGCGGGCGGGAAGATCTCGAGCTTCTCGAGCTGGGCGAGCTTAGGGGTCAGGTCGGCCGGGGCGGCGAAAGCCGCCGCACCGGCAGCCAGGGCGACGAAGAGGAGACGAAGGGAGGACATGTTCATTGCTTGTTGCCCGCCGCGGCTTGCTGGCGGAGCTGTTCGAGTCGGGAAAGGACGACCGGGGCGGCGGGGGCGGCCGGCGTGGGCTTGGCGGCCTCGGCCTTGGGAGCTTCGACCTTGGCGACCGGGGCGGGGGCGACCTTGCGCGGGGCATCGACCCGCAGGCTCGAGCCGAGGGCGACGCGGTGCGTCGTCGTGCCGCCGGCGACGGGAATGTCGACCTGGATGAAGAGGTTGGCCATCTTGCCGGGGAAACAGTCCTTGCTCGGTTTCAGGCGGAAGGTCAGGTCCGTCGTCGCCTTCGTGACCTTGATGGGCTGGCAGGCGATGGTATCAGGAATGCCGATCAAGCGGGCGACGGCTTCCCCTTCGAACGGCTGGAGCTGCTCGAGTTTGGTCGTCACGACGCCCTCCTGCCCTTGCTCGATGGCCGCCATCGGGAACGCCGGGGCCGCGACGAAAGCCGGCTGGGTCTTCAAGCCACAGAACGGTGACGCGTTGAAGACGCGGCCCTTGCCCGCATCGGCTTCGCCCATCACGACGAATTTCCACTCGGCCGTGGCCACGCCGGCGTTCGCGTTCAACTGAAAGGAACAGTCATTGGCCCCCGCGGGGATGGTCATCTCCCCGAGCGAGGAAATCCCGGGCGGCGTCCACACGATGAAGACGCGGATGGCGGCGGTGAAGCCGGGCTTGCGCTTGGCCACGACCTTGAGGTCATAGACGCCGTTCTGCACGAGCGGAACCTTGGGCGGGACGATCTCCAACGCATAGGGGGCCTCCTCGACGACGACCACGGGCAGACGGTCTTCCGTGTCGGTGAGGTAGATGACGTTGCCGTCGCGGACGACGTCGAAGTTCTGCCGGAGACGGCCGATCACCTTGTTCTGCGCGTCGACGGGCTCCAGGCGGACCGGGACGACGGCTTGGCCCAAGGGCGCATCCGGCGCGGCCTCGAACAGCAACGGCACATTCGGCAGGTCCTTCGGAGCCAGCTCGGTCAGCAGCTTCACCCCGGCCGGCAACCCGGGCGCGACAAAGCGGTAATCGCCGCCCACGCGCGTGCGGGTGAAGTTCTCGAGCAAGGCCATGCGGCCACCGCGCGGCACCGCGATGAACTGCCGGTAGTGCGAATCGTTGACCGAATACTCGGGCGAAGCAAAGGTCAGGCGAGGCTGCGAGGCGGTGAGCTCGACCCGGTAGACGAACTTGGGCCCGCCGCGCTCCAAGTGATCGCGGATGCTGAGCATGTAGTCACCATCCGCCGGCACCGTGACTTCGAAGCGCGAATCCAGGCGACGCATCCCGCCCCCATCATCGTTGGAGATCAAGGCGGCGCCGGTGGCGCCCCGCAGGCTGATGACCGGATCCAGGGGCGACCCAAGCACCTGGGCGTAAGCGTGGCCCGTGAGCACTTGGCCCTTCTTCAAAGTGAGGCGGTAGTAATCCGCGTCGCCGGGCGTGCCGATGATGCCATTCAGCGCGTAGGCGTCGGCGGGGGGGACGACATTGGCCTGCTCGCGGGCGCCGTTCGGTTCCGCCTCGAGGAAATTATCGATGGCGGAAATCCGGAAGGGATTCCCCGAAGGCGCCGGCGCTTCGGCCGAGAACACCTCATGGTTCGGGTCCTCCTCGGAAGGTACCGTGACCGCGCCGGCAAACGCGCCTTGAGCGTCGATGAAACGCACGTCGACTTTCGTGCCCGCCTTGCCGCCCGCGGGGAAGACCACGTCCGGACGGCGGAAGTCGCCGACATGCAGACGATAGAAGGAGCGCGTCGAACCACGGTAGGAAGACTCGCGGACCATCACGAAGTAATCCCCGTCGTATTCCGCGACGAAGGAACAAAAACCGTCTTGCCGATGCAAGATCGTGTCATCGGACGCCGCCTTCTCGAACCGATCCTTGTCGAGGATTGCGATGTAAGGATCGAAGTTCAGATACCCCAGACGCAGGCCATCGACCTCGAGGCTGAGCCGCTGGCCCTTCTTCACCGTGACCTTGAAGTAATCCACATCCTCGGTGAGGATGATGCCTTCGATCGTGCTGTTCGAGGGGATGACCTGGGCTTGGGCGAACTCCGAGTTCGGCTCCTTCTCCTCGACCGTGGGATAGGGACTGACGAAGAATTGGCGCGGATGGGACAGGCCCGTCCGGGTGCGCACGCGCACCAAGTGACTCCCCAAGGTGGCGTTGGCGGCGACCGCGATGGTCAGGTCGACCTTGCCCGCGGCCACGGCATCCACGCTTTTGACGGTGAACCCCGGATCGTAGAACAGGAGCGTCTCGAAGTCCTCGAGGCGCGTCCCCGTCACGGTCAGCTTGAATTCGGAGCCACGCTGACCGCCGTTGGGCTTGCAGGCGGTGAACTCGGGGTAAGCCGCGCGCAGGCCCGCCGTCAGGCAGAGCAGAACGGCAAGGAGACGAAGCAACATGGTGGGCGGTCGGGCAGCCGCGGAACGGCGCTCAGGCGAGCCACTCCTGCATGACGCGGCCACCGTTGACGATATCGATGGGCCGACCGCCATCGGAGACGATGCGCTTCTCGGCGTTGATGCCGAGTGCACGGTACATCGTCTTGGCGAGGTCCTCCGGGCCGACCGCATCGCGATCAGGTTCGCCGCCGAGGGCATCGGAAGCGCCGTGGATGTAGCCTTCCTTGACGCCACCGCCGGCGAGGGCCACGGAGAAGACGCGCGGCCAGTGGTCACGGCCGTTGGTGCCGTTGACGCGCGGGGTGCGGCCGAATTCGGAGCTCACCATCACGAGCGTGCGCTTGAGCATGCCGCGGTCGGCGAGGTCGGTGATGAGGCGGGCGAAGGCCTGGTCGAACTGCGGGGCTTGCCCGTCGAAACCGCTCTTGATGTTCGAGTGGTGATCCCAACCGCCGAAGTTCACGGAGACCATGCGGACGCCGGCCTCGACGAGGCGACGGGCGAGGAGGAAACGCTGGCCGGCGGCGTTGCGGCCGTATTCGTCGCGCATCTTCTCGGACTCCTTGGTGAGGTCGAAGGCCTCGCGGGCCTTGGCGCTGCTGACGAGGCCGTAGGCGGCCTGATAGAAACTGTCCATCGCGCCGATGGCGTCCGACTTCTCGGTCTCGCGGAAATGCTGGTCGACGCTTTCGAGCAAGCTGCGCCGACGGTCGAAGCGCTGCTGGTTGATGTCCTTCGGCGAGAGCAGGTCGCGCACCGCGAAGCCCTTGTCGGCCGGATCGCTGCCCAAGGCGAAGGGACCGAAGGCGCTGCTCATGTAGCCCGTCCCCTGTTCCGGGACGGTCTGCGACGGCACCACGACATAGGGCGGCAAATTATTCCGGGCGCCTTGCTCGTGCGAGATGACGGAACCGAAGCTCGGGAACTTGATCGCGGGGCTCGGACGATAACCCGTGAACATATTATGCGTACCACGTTCATGCGCCGCCTCGCCGTGCGTCATCGAACGTACGACCGTGAGCTTGTTCATGATCTTGGCGATGTTGACGAATTTCTCGCCGACATACTCGCCCGGAAGGGACGTCTTGATGGGCGTATATGGGCCGCGGTAGTCCGGCGACGCAAACGGCTTCGGATCCCAAGACTCATGCTGCGCCATGCCGCCGGGCAGGTAGATGTGGATGACCGCGTCGGCGGTCGCGGCGTAGCCCTCGACCTTCGGCAATTCGAGCGCCTGGAGCTGCATCAGCTTGGGCAGGGTCAGACCGATGGTGCCCAACATCCCGACGTGCAGGAAGTCGCGGCGGCTGAAGCCGGCGCCGATGGTGGGGTGGTCACCTTGGCAGAAGCGGTGCATTTTCATGGCGGTGGGGGTGAGGCAGGGGTTGCGGTTAAGACAGATGAAGACGCCTCAGGTTGCCGTTTAAATAACAAAAATAGAACAATTCCGCCGCCCCGGAGGCCCCACCGAGTCCACCCGGCCAGCCCGCACCGCCCACAGGGGGAAGCACCGGCGCCAAAACCCGTTTTTGACATTGGGACCTAGGATGGGTAGAAAACCCTCAATCACCCCATGAGCACCCCTGAAAACGACGGTCCGAGCGAAGAACCCAAGTCCCTGACCTGGGGATTCCGCCTGCTCCTAGTCTCCTCCGCCCTCTACATCGCCGGGTGTTCCGCCTACTTCTCCGTGCGGGGACTGGGCCTCCTCTTCGTCGGCTCGGAGATCCCCGTGATGGTCATGGCGGCGAGCCTGGAGGTCGGCAAGCTGGTCGCGGCCTCCTTCCTCTACCGCTACTGGGACCGGATCAACGGAGCCATGCGCTTCTACCTCACGGTGGCGGTCGTGGCGCTCATCGCCATCACCTCGCTCGGCAACTACGGTTTCTTGGCCCGGGCCTACGAAAAGACCGTTACGCAGATCACGATCAACGAAGGCCAAATCGCCAACCTGGAAAAGGAGATCGCCGAAATCAACAAGCAGGTCGAGGACGCCCGCGGCAAGAACAGCCGGGTGAACACCGCGAGCCGCGAAGACCTCACCAAGGCCCAAGCCCGCCTCGTCCAAGCCACGGAGGACCAAGCCAAGGCCCTCGCCCGCGTCCAGGAACAGCGCAAGGCCCTCGCCGACCGGCGCGCCGCCGAAATGGCGGTGCCGACCCAACGCGCGAGCGACCAGAGCGCCGTGCTCTCCAAGTCCATCGCCGCCGAAGAGGCGGCCATCGCCAAGAACGTCGCGGCCGAAGAGTCGACGGTCGTCGGCCTGAACGATCGCCTCAAGGTCCTCGACCAAGCCGTCGCCGCCTACACCAGCCAAGGGACGACCAGCCAGTTCCTCTTCTTCGAGAAGGACAATGTCCGGAAGGGCCAGGAACTGCGCGAGCAGCAGAAGCCGGAACGCGATGAAATCCTCGCAAAACTGACCGAAACGAGCAACCGCATCGAACGCATCCGCGCCGACGCCAACGCCCGCATCAAGGGGATGCGCGCCGACCAAGCGCAGGTCAACGCGACCTCCGCCCAGGAGACCGCCTCCCTCCGCGCGACCTTCGACAAGGAACTCGCCCGCCTCGACGGCGAGGAAAAGGACCTCCGGAAGGCCGCGACGACGGAGCTCGCCGACCTCGAAAAGAAGGTGGCGGAGCTCAACGACCAGGGCCAAGGCAAGGTCACCATGACCGAAGCGGAAATCGAGAAGCTCTACGCTGCCGTCCGCACGAAGAACACCGAGGTCTACCGCCTCCGCGAGCAGGTCGCCAACTCCGACATCGGTTCGTATCGCTTCGTGGCGCGCGCGTTCGACGCCGAAGCCGATGACGTCGTGAAGTGGCTGATGCTTTCGCTCGTCGCCGTGTTCGACCCGCTGGCCGTCTGCCTCGTCATCGCCTTCAACATGGCCGTGACGCACCGTCGCCGCTCCGCCGCCGTGGCCGGCGCCGATGGCCCCGGGGGGACGAGCGCCGCCGCGCCCGTGCACCGCAAGACGCCTTGGACGGCCCTCGAGGTCACCATCGTCGTGATCCTGACCTCGGTCATCGCGCTCATCGCCGCCTGGTTCTTCATCACCGAGCGCTCGAATTCGCAGGCCCGCTCCAACGCGAACTCCACCATCTTCATCCCCGGGGAGAGCTTCGCGGTCGTCACCTTCCGGCCCGATGAACTGCGCCAAAAATCCAACCAGGCCTTTCCGGCCTGGCTGGAACGCACCGGCGGCAAAGGCATGTCCGCCGCCGTCGCCGAACTCCTCAAGAACGGTCTCGACCCGCACTCCGAACTCTACGCTTTCGCCAAGTTCCCCACCCAAAAGGTCGCCTCCCCGGACGCCAATCGACCGGTCATGATCTGCGGGTTGGTCATCCGGGTCCAGGACCCGGTGGTCGCCGAAGCCGCCCTCTCCCGCGTGGCGGACCAAATGAACAACTCCATCCGGGGCGAGACCGGCAAAGCGGCCTCGCACCTCACGCGCAGCCGCTCGATGATCCGACACGGGGAGGGCCGGTACATGGATCCAGAAGGCGGGTTTTTTACCTTTGGTCTGACGAACCGGACCGCCATCATCTTAGTTGAGTTCGAAGGCAACCCGCAGGCCCCTTGCGTGGAGAAGGAGATCCGCCAGTGCCTCACGCCCCCGCCCCGCAAGCCCGTCAAGGGCTCCGAGAGCCGCGACAAGCTCCCCGCCTACGCCAGCACGCAGGCCGGCGCCTTGACGCTCTGGTTCGACGCCAACCGTTTCTTCCGTCAACTGCCGATGAGCACGGCGACGAAGCAACGCTATGAGCAACTGCAACCTTCGCTGGACTTCGAGTTGCTCCTCGCCCTCAGCACCCAAGGGAACGACACGCTCAAGCTGAACGGCAGCTACCTCTACCAGTTCGAACGCTTCAACGAAGCCTCGCCACGGGAACCGCTGAAGCTGCTCGCCGCGGTCGATGCCCCCGCATCACCCGACCTCGGCTGGAAACTGATCAACCGCTGCCTGGATACCATCGACTATGATGCGATGGTGGAACGCATGCGGGGCGCCCTCGGCGACAACCAGGCCCCCGGCGCCCAGCAGGTGCACGTCCTGAAGGACATCGCCACGGCCCGCGACGCGAAGTTCACGATGTCGGCTCGCTTCGACGCCAAGGCCGGCCCGCCGGTGATGGCGGCCATGTCGATCCTTTCGCAATAAGGCATGAAGGCGCGGCGCTCACTGAACCTCCTGGTCGCCGCCGCGGGTTTGGTGTTCCTCTCGGGTTGCGCCACCGAGACGCTCACCGATAGCGCCTTCTGGTCCTACCTGCCATTCGGCTCCTCCAAGGGCGGCAATGGCTCCGGCGGGCACGGCGCAGGGACCGCTCCGCGCACTTCACCCGAAGCCAAGCCCGCCGACCAACCGAAGCCGTCCACGCCGCCAACGCGTTCGACGGATCCGGTCTCCGAAGGTTGGAACGATCCCGTAGCTCCGAAGAAAGACGCCGGCGTTTCGACACCGCCCCCCCAGGCGAAGGGCGCCGACGCCGGCCACGCTCCATCATTGCCCGCACCGGACCAAGCGACCACGGCGCCGAAGCGCAACCCGGACGGCACACCCGGACTTACGGGCACGCCCGCACCCGCGCTCAAAGTTTCAGACACCGCCCCGACCCTGCCCGCTCTCGCTGGCCGCCCAGCGGACGCAAGCCGCCCCACATCGCTTGGCTTACCCACGCCCGACCGCAACCAGCAAGGGGCGAATACCAAGGACGCGGCACACCTCGGAGACACCGCCAGCCCTTCGCCGGTGAATGGTCCGGCCGCGCCCCGACCGCGCCTCCCCGAAACCGCTGCACCGATGGGCAAAGGTCAGCGAACCCCTTTACGCCTACCTGAACTCATCGTCGATGGCAGCGGTCCCGCAACCGTGGGAAAGCCGACGCTGGCGGAACTGCCGAAGCGCGCGCCTCTCCCGACGCCGGAGGGCAGCCTCAACCTCCCTCGCGAAATCGTGGGACCGGCCGCGGTGGCGAATCCTGATCGGGACCGGCGTCGTTTACCGCAGGCCATCACCGAGACCCCTCAGCGCGCAACCCCTGCCGCCGGTTCGCTGCCGCTCCCGGGCTTCCCCGAAGAGGGACCGCGGCGCGGCCCCGGCCAAGCCTCATCCGCGGGCCCCGTCGTGAGCCAACCCCAAGCCACCGCGACCCAGCGTGGCGGCCCTGGGATTATCAT
>DBCN01000121.1:4533-6805 GCA_002293065.1 Opitutia bacterium UBA957 | reverse complement strand
CGATTCCCGCCCCCTTCCGCCTCAGCGAGTGGATCTCCAACGACGCCCTGCACCAAGCTTGGCGGCGGCGGCAAAGCGAACGCGCGCAACTCGAACCACGGGTCCGCGACGAAGAACAGCAGCGCCTACGGCTCATCCTCGACTCCTACCTCCTGCGGGAAAAGCCCGAGGGTAAATCAGGGCAGTGAGCGGGCGATCCAGGTTTATGCCCAGGGAATCGTGAACTGGTTCTGTTTCGACGCGTTCGTCTGCTTGCGCGTCGGCGAATAGTCATAGGTCTGCATGGTGCCGTCCTTGCGCATCTCGATCAGGCGCAACCAGCCGTCGCCGCCATTGGGCTTCATCTGGAAATTGACGAGCACCTGCGGCACGGCATGGCCTTTCGCCGTTGCGGTGACCACGCGGCCGAGGCCGTCGCCGAGGACGTGCCCATTGAGGGTCAGGAGGAAGTTCTCGTGCCGCGAGATCAACTTGGTCCAGAGCTCTTCGCCGTCGTTGACGTCATCCCCGCCTTGCTTGGCCATGACGTAAGCGTGCGGATTCCAATCCTGCTTGGCACCCAACTTCTTCCAATCGTAGCGGGTCTCGTCGTGATAGATGAGCACGTGGGTCAGAAGGATGACCTCGCGCTCGGGATGGGCGGCGACCACGGCATTGGCCCAGCGGACGACATCCTCGCGGGGGCCGAATTCGAGGCAGAGCACCAGGAACTTACGACCGCCCGCCTCGAGGAAATGCCAACTGTTCTCGGCGCGATCGGGCTCTTTATCGTAATTGCCCTGCCAATGCTTGGCCGCCGCCAAGTCCTTCACCGGGAAGAATTCGGACAGCATGCTGGAGCGGTCGGAGCCATTGCCCCGCAGGCCGTAGTCATGATTGCCGGGCACCAGACACATCGGGACCTGCGCGTCCATGAGGACCTGCATGGCCTTGCGCGCGTTGGTCCATTGCGGGACGGTGTTTTGGTTCGTGATGTCACCCAGATGGAAGACCCCGGCGAGGCGGCGACGCTCGCGTTGCGCCACGAGCCAGCGGGTTTGCGCGAGGTAGGTCTCCGGGTATTTCTCGGAGTAATACTGGGTGTCGGGCAACACCGCGAAAGTGAAGGAACCCTCCGCCGGCAGCGGCGGCTCACCCTCCACGAGCACCGCGTCGGCGTAAGGGTTGGGCTTAGCCTTGGCGGGGGCGGGCTTGGGGTCAGCGGCGCGGCCGACGAACGGCAGGCAGCCCAGCGTGAAGGCGGCGCCGGTCAGGAGAAAATCGCGGCGCGAAGGCGTACGGGGATTACTCCCGGGGGTTGGAGTCATGCGGCCAAACTAAAAGCCGCCGGCGAGCCTGCGAGGCTAATTCGCGCAGCCAACGAAACGGGCGAGGTTGCCCTCGCCCGTTCGCATCGGCCTTGGCTGTAGCTTACTTGAGCTCCGCGACCTGGATGTTGCGGTACTCTACCTTCATCTTGAGCCCGCCGTGAATCTGCAGGCCGATAGCGTAAGGGGTTGGGTAGGCGGGGTCGGTGAGCTGCGAAACTTGCTCGCCGTTGAGCCAGACGGTGTAGGTGTCGCCCTTGGCGCGGAAGACGATCTGGTTCCAGGCGTCCTTCTTCCAGAGCTTTTCGACCTTCGGCGCAAAACCGGCCTCGGGGTACTTACCGACGTAATAGGTACAGGTCATGTCCTTCTTCAGGCTGCGCGAGACCCCGATCTGCATCTGCATGTCCTTCTTACCGGCCTTATCGCGGCGCACCATGATGCCGCTGTCGATCTCGCCGCTAAAACGGCACTCCAGGGAGATGACGACGTCCCCATAGGCCTTCTCGGTGTAGAGCATGTTGCCTTTCAGCTTTTCGTCGTTCTCGCCGACGAGCACGCCGTCCTCGACCTTCCAGAACTTATTGTCCTTGGCGTCCTTCCAGCCGGTCAGATCCTTGCCGTTGAAGACGGAAACGTAGTCGACCTTGGGCACGGGTTCGGACGCGGGGGCATCGGCGGCACGCAGGGTGGCCGACAGAGCCAAGGCCAAGAGGGAGAGGAAGCGGAGGGAGCGCATGGGGGTACACTCAAAACACCTAAAAGGGGGGCGGGTTGCAAGCCTTGGCCTCCTTTCAAATTGCCAGCCCCCGCCGACTGCCCTTAACAAGGCCCACCCCCATGCGTTCGCTCCTCCCTACCCTCGCCCTCCTGGTCGCCGCTTCCAGCGCTTTCGCCGCCGAAGCCAAATACGAATTGGTCCCCGACTTCATCAAGCCCGCCGAAGGCCGTAAGACCATCGGCAA
>DBCN01000121.1:0-4454 GCA_002293065.1 Opitutia bacterium UBA957 | reverse complement strand
GCCGGCCTCCAGGTCTACGACCAGACCGGCAAGTTCGTGAAGGCCCTCAAGCTGCCCAACTCCCTCCACGGCTTCGTCATCCGCAAGACCACCGAAGGGGAATTCATCTTCGCCGCCGTCCTCAACGAACAGCGCCTCATCAAGTGCACCCTCGACGGCACGGTCGTCATGGAGATCAAGGCCGACGACTTCCCCGCCGCCCAAGGCAAGACGAAGGACGGCAAGAACGCCCTCAAGCTGACGAACTGCGACGTGGCCGCCAACGGCGACATCTACATCGTCGATGGCTACGGCAAGAGCTGGATCTTCCAGTTCGATAAGGCGGGCAAGTTCAAGCAGGTCTTCGGTGGCCCGACCCAGAAGGTCGCCGAGAAGGCCTTCGCTAACACCCACAAAATCTTCGTCGACAACCGCTACGCCCCGGCCCGTCTGCTCTGCCTGGACCGCGGCAACAACCGCATGTTCCACCTCGACCTCGACGGCACCAACCCGCAGATGATCGCCGACAAGGGCCTGCGTAACCCGTCGTCCGCCTCGTTCCATGGCGAGTTGATGTGCGTCGCCGAAATCGCCGGCCGCGTGTCCGTCTGGAACAAGGAAGGCAAGATGGTCGCCGAACTCGGCGCCAACGACACCAAGGGCCAAACCAACACCCCGGGCGTGAAGCCGGAGGCTTGGCGCACCGGCATCGTGACCTCGCCGCACGGCATCACCTTCGACGGCAAGGGCAACATCCTCGAGACCGAGTGGAATCAGTTCGGTCGCGTGCTCCGCTGGGACGCCAAGTGATCCGCGGACTGCGCACCGTCTGCCTGCTAGGGGGAGCCTTGTTGCTCCCCCTGTTTGCGTCCGCGCATAATGGCGAGTGGTTGCTCGCGAAGTGCACGATCGGAGCGGACAACAACGTGACGGTGCGCATCACCGCGGACGCCGAAGCCAACCCGCGCATCAAGACCCAGGAGGACCTCGTCCGCGAGACGAAGGGGCTGCTGCTTATCCATGACGGCCAGACGACCACCGACTTCCTACGGCAGGCCAGCCAGGTCGACCTCGGGGTGGATGACCGCCTCGACCCCGCCGCCCCGCTCGGCCACACGCCCGAAGAGCTGGCCAAATCCTATACGCTGCTGCGGCTCACGGCGCGGGCCAGTGTGACACCCCGCAAATTCACGCTCCGCCTGCCGGAAAACAGCCCGCATACGGTGATCCTTTGGCTGGTCGACGAGCGCCTGGTGCAACCGGAGCCGCGCTGGGTGATGCTCATCGGCGGCGACGAGTCGCCCCTGATTGAGGCCGACCGAAGCATCAAGGACGAAGACCGCCCTTGGTGGCAAAGAAGGCGCGGACCGGGCAGCTTTCTCCTGAATGTGCTCATGTACGGTACCTTTGCCCTGCTCGCGACTTGGCTGGTCCGCTGGATCGTACGGAACGTAATGCCCTGATCAGCCGCAGACGGCTTCGACGAAGCCGCCCTTGGCGTCGAAGTGCGGGTTGTGCCCGCTCTCCGGCAAGGTCACGAAATCCACCTGCGGGAAATGCGCACGGATCAGCGGAAGGTCTTCATCGCGCACGTAGCCGGACTTCCCGCCGCGGATGAAACGCGTCGGACCGGACCACGTTTCATCGGGTCCGATGGGATTGCCGAGGATTTGGGGAATCGCCTCGGTCAAGGCCGCGCGGTTCACGGTCCAGCGCCAGCGGCCTTCGGCGTCTTGGCCCAGATTGGTCAGGATGAACTGACGCATCCCCCAGTCGGCGACCAGTGGAGTCAGCAGCGCATCGGCGTCCTTGCGCGTCTTGATCGCGCCCAGGTCCAAGGCGTTCATGGCCGCGAACTCCACGCGCACGCGGTCCCCATAGGCACGCGGAGCGATGTCGACGATGGTCAGGCGGGAGACGAGGTCGGGCCGATCCAGCACCAGCCGCATGGCGGTCTTGCCGCCCATGCTGTGCCCCAGCAGGTGCACGGGGCCCAAGGCGAGCTTTTCGAGCAGCGCGATGACATCTCCGGCCAAAGCCGCGTAGCCGCAATCATCACCCCAGGGTGAGGAGCCGTGGTTGCGAAGGTCAGGCGCGAGGACGCGGTAGCCGCGCTCAGCCAAGGCCACGCCCGCCGATTGCCAATTGCGCGACGACCCCAGGAGTCCATGGAGCACGACCAACGGCGGGCCTTCCCCGCCGAGTTCGCGGAGCGCCAAGGTCAGCGGAGCGCTCACTGGATGATGCGGCCGGATTGGATCGAGATGCCGGACAGGTTCATCTCGAAAGCCTTCGGGTTCGGCGAGGCGGCGAGGCCGGCGGCCTTGCTGACCTTGCCTGCACGGACCATGCGCACCAAGTCTTGGTTGATCGGACGCGAGCCGACGTCGGCGCCGCCTTCCACCAGTTCCGGCACGCGTTCGAATTGACCATCGGCGAGGAGGCGCTTGGCCAACGAGTCGACGATGAAGACCTCCATCGCGGGGAGGACACCTTCGCCATCGAGGCGCGGGACGAGCGTCTGCACGAGGACGGCCTTGAGCGAGGCCGCGATGGACCGACGCGCCAAGGAAAGCTGCTCCGGCGGGAAGAACTCGAAGAGACGCTGGACGGCCTGCTGGGCGGTGCCGGCGTGCAGCGTCGAGAGGACGAGGTGACCGGTCTCGGCGGCATGGAGGGCCGTCTCAAAGGTCTCCTTGTCGCGCATTTCACCGACGAGAATCACATCGGGATCCTGCCGCAAGGCCGCACGCAGGCCCATCGGGAAGGACTCCACATCGATGCCGATTTCGCGCTGGCTGAAGGAACTGCGCTGGTCCGCGTAGACGTATTCCACCGGGTCTTCGAGCGTGATGACGTGCAAGGCCGAGTGCTCGTTCACATGGCGGAGCATCGCGGCGAGGGTCGAGCTCTTGCCCGAACCGGTCGGACCGCAGACGAGCACGAGGCCCTCCATCAGTTCGAGCGTCTTGAGCATGGTCTTTTCGTCGAGGTTGAGTTCGGCGAACTGCGGGGGCTTGACCTTCACCAAACGCAGCACGGCAGCAGGCTGATTACGTTGCAGGAAGGCGTTCACGCGGAAGCGGCCCTTGCCTTGGGCCATGCGATCAAAGGAGTAGTCGACCTGGCTATCGTGCACCCAGCGCTCGCGGAAACGGGTCGGCAAGGTCGCGTCGACGAAGGCGTTCAGCTGTTCGGCGGTCAAAGGCGCCATCTCGGCCTCGACCAGCTGGCCGGCGACTCGCATCAGGGCCGGACGACCGGTCTTGAGATGCACATCGCTCGCGGCGTTCTCGACGGCGAGGGCCAGGAGGTCCTCGAAGATCTTGGGTAGGTCGGCCATGAAGGAGACCCCAAGGTAAGCCTGCGGTCGCCGAAGGGTCGAACCATAATTCTCAGCGGTGCACGCTGGACAGCCCGCGGCGGGCTTTTAGGAATCCCTACATGCGACCCCGCTCCGCCCTCTTCGCCCTCCTCTGCCTCGCCGCCCTACCGCTGACCGCGGCCGAAATCCTCCCCGCGACCGGCGCGGACAAGCTCGCGGAGCCGTTCAGCGTGGACTTCGACGCCCAAGGGAAGCTGTACGGTGTGGAGTTTACGCCCAGCAACCAAGTCTTCGAAGTCCGCGACGGCAAGGTCCACGCCATCGCGGGTGTGCGCTGGAACAGCGGCCCCAAGGGTTCGCAGCCGCCGGCTCCGGCCAAGGCGAAGGACCTCTCTCCGGTCGTCTTCAACGGCATCCACGACGTCGCCGTCGGTCCCGATGGCGCCATCTACATCGCCGATACTTTCCAGCACCGTATCGTCCGTCTGGACCCCAAGACCTACGCCGCGACCGCGTTCGCGGGCACGGGCGAGTCGGGCTTCGCCGGCGATGGTGGCCCCGCCACGCAGGCCAAATTCAATAACCCTTTCTGCTGTTCGCTTTCGCCGGACGGAAAAGCGATGGTCATCGCCGACCTCGGCAACTCGCGCGTCCGCCGCATCGACCTCGCCACGAACCGCATCGAGACCATCGCCGGCAACGGCAAGCGCGGCATCCCGGAAGCGGGATCGCCGGCGTTGACCGCGCCGCTCAACGGACCGCGCGCCACGTGCGTAGCCAAGGATGGCACCGTCTACATCGTGCAACGCGAAGGCCATTCGCTCATCGCGCTCAAGGACGGCAAAGTGAAGACGGTCGTGAACGTCGCCGGGAAGAAAGGCGCCGCAGGCGACAACGGCCCCGCGGCCGAAGCGCAGCTCAATGGCCCCAAGTACATCTGCATGGACGCCAAAGGCCGCGTGCTGATCGTCGACACCGAGAACCATGCCATCCGGGCCTATGACCCTACCAAGCAAACCCTTGAAACCGTGGTCGGCACGCTCGGCAAAGCGGGCGCCAAGATCGCCCCTGACTGGGCCGGCACGCAACTCAAACGCCCGCACGGCGCACGCATCGGTCCGGACGGAAAACTCTACGTCAGCGACAGCGA
>DBCN01000108.1 GCA_002293065.1 Opitutia bacterium UBA957 | reverse complement strand
ACGGCCTTGGTCATGTTGCCGGGTCCTTCCATGGAGCTCCGTCCGATGTTCGACGCCGAGGTCGTCCCGCGTTTGCGTTCCATCGGTTGCGCCTGCCAAGGCGAGGCCTACGTGCAGGTGCGCACCTTCGGTATCGGCGCGGTTCCGTTGGAGGAAAAAGTTCGTCCGCTCCTCGCCCCCGGCATGGTGCTCACCTTCGGGACGCACACCGGCGTCGTCGATGCGCGCATCTCTTCCGGTGGCAGCGGCGCCACCGCGGATGACCTCTGTGGGGTCGCCCGCAAGGTCCGCGACGTCGTCGGCAACGATTTCGTCTGTACCGGCCATTCCTGTCTGGCGACCATCGTCGTCGAGCACCTGCGCTCGCTGGAGAAGACCGTCGCGCTGGCCGAGTCCTGCACGGGTGGCCTGTTGGCGGACGCCTTCACGGATGTCCCCGGGGCCTCCAAGGTCTTCGCCGGTTCGGCGGTCTGCTACAGCAACGACGCGAAGATGAACATCTTGGGCATCCCGGAGTCGATCCTCGCCCAACATGGCGCCGTTTCGGCGGAATGCGCCGCGGCCATGGCGACCGCGGCGGCGGAGAAATTCGGTTCCGATTATGCGTTGGCGGTGACCGGTTATGCGGGTCCCGACGGCGGTACCGACGCCGACCCGGTCGGCACCGTCTACCTGGGTTATGCTTCGCCGACGGGCGTGTGGTCGCGGCGGGTGCACCTCCCCGGAGACCGCGCCCAGGTCAAACTGCGTGCGGTCAACACCGCCCTCGACCTCATGCGCCGCAAACTGAACAAGTATTGCGTCGAAGACCTCCTGCACGGCGCCTGACCGTTGGGGGATTGATCGGGTCGAAACCGTGGTGCGCGGATGGTTACGCGCCATTGCGTGCTGTGGATAGACTAGGATTGCCACGCAGGCTGAGGAAGGGGACATTGGCGGCGGATGCCCGTTTCCCTCGCCATCGTCGCCGGCAAAGACGAATACCTCGTCGAGCGGGACGCCCGTGCCCTGTACAATCAAGCGGTCCAGAAGGCGGGCCCCGAGGCGGACAAGGAAATCATCTCCGGCCTCATCAATCGCGTCGACGATGCCCAAGGCATCGAAATCCAGTTCCTGGAATCGGTGAACACGCTTTCCATGTTCGGGGGCGCCAAGGTCGTCTGGTTGCGCAACATCAATTGGATCGCCGACAACGTCCCCTCGCGGTCGGACGAAGTGAAGCTCGCCATGGCCAACGTGCTCGCCGGGGCGGCCGCCTGCGAAGGCCCCGTCACGGTCATCCTTTCGTTCACGCCGTACGACGGTCGCCGCAAGGACCTCACCGCCTACAAGGACAAGGCCACCGAATTCATCATCCATGCCTCGGCCGCCAAGAGCCCTTTCTCCAAGGAAGACCCGCAGGGTGAGCTGCAGCTCGGGCTGATCGAAAAAACCTTCCGCGAAGCGGGCGTGAAGTTCGCGCGCGGCGTGCCGGAAGTGATCGTCGGGCGCGTCGGGCAGTCGACCCGCATGGTGCTCATGGAGACCGAGAAGCTCGCCATCTATGCGGGCCCCGGCGGTACCCTCAAGGAGTCCGACGTCCATCTCCTCGTGCCGACCTTCGGCGAGGGCGATTTCTTCGAGCCCATCGAGGCCTTCGCCGAGCGCGACCTCGCTTGGTCGCTGGCGGCCTTGGACCGTTACTTCTTCAATGAAGACTCGTGCCGCCCGCTCCTGAGCGCCCTGCAGAACCGCCTCCGCCTCCTCATCCAGATCCGCAGCCTCGTCGACTCGGGGGATCTCCGCGTGTCCGCGGCCGGTCTGCCCAAGGGGTCCTTTGAGACCGCTTCGATGCGCCACGGCTCCACCTTCGGCTCGGCCGCGAAGTCCTCCGCCAACGTCTTCTCGCAGAACGCCTGGTACATCAGCAATAAGGTCGCCCCCGCGGCCGCCCGCTACTCCTTGGCCGAATTGGTCGACGCCCAACTCGGCTGCGCCGAATGCTTCGACGTCTCCAATTCCGGCGGCGACGAGGAGGTCGCCGTCCGCGCCTTGTTCCTGCGAGCGCTTGCCGTCCGCCGTTAACCCTGCTATAACCCTTTTTTCCGATGGATCACGATTCCGTTCCCAACGTCCTTGCCGACCGCTACGCCTCCCCGGCGATGAAGGCGATCTGGTCCACCCGCGGCCGCGTGGTGCTCGAGCGCGAGTACTGGATCGCGGTCATGAAGGCCCAGCGCGACCTCGGCCTCGACATCCCCGCCGAAGCCATCGCCGCTTACGAGCGCGTCAAGGACCAGGTCGACTTCGAGTCGATCCGCGTCCGCGAGGAGACCACCCGGCACGACGTCAAGGCGCGCATCGACGAGTTCTGCGCCTTGGCCGGGCATCAGCACGTCCATAAAGGCCTGACCAGTCGCGACCTCACCGAATCGGTGGAGCAGCTCCAAGTTTACCGCTCGCTGCAGTTGATCCGCGCGAAGTCCGTGGCCGCCCTGGCCGGTTTGGCGCGCCGGGCCGAAGCCGACCGCGACCTCTTGATCGCCGCGCGCACGCACAACGTCGCCGCGCAGCCCACCACCGTCGGCAAGCGCTGGGCCATGTTCGGCGAAGAATGCCTGCGCGGCGTCGCGCAGGTCGATGCGGCCCTCGGCGCGTTCGCGGCCCGCGGCCTCAAGGGCGCCGTCGGCACGCAACTCGATCAGCTCACCCTCTTCTCGGGCGATATCGCCAAGGTCGGACAGCTCGAGGAGCGCGTCCTCAAGCACCTCGGCATCCCGCACGTCCTCGGCGCCGTCGGGCAAGTCTACCCGCGCTCCATGGACATGGAAGTCGTCGCGGCCCTTTTGTCGGCGGCCTCGGGCCCATCCTCCTTCGCCAAGACCCTGCGCCTGATGGCCGGACACGAGCTCGCCAGCGAAGGCTTCCTGCCCGGTCAGGTCGGTTCGTCGGCCATGCCCCACAAGATGAACGCGCGCACCTGCGAGCGCATCAACGGCTTCCATGTCATCCTCCGCGGTTACCTGGCGATGGCCGCTTCGCTTTCCGGTGAACAGTGGAACGAAGGCGACGTCTCCTGCTCGGTCGTCCGCCGCGTGCTCCTGCCGGACAGCTTCTTGGCGACCGATGGCCTCTTCGAAGCCTTCCTGACGGTCCTCGGCCAGATGGAAGTCAACGCCCCCGTCGTTTCCCGCGAGTCCCGGCACTACCTCCCGTTCCTTCTCACCACGACTTTCCTCATGGAAGCGGTCAAGGCTGGGGCGGGGCGGGAAGAGGCCCACGAGGCCATCAAGGAACACGCCGTCGCCGTCGCCAAGGACCTCCGGACCGGCAAAGTCGACCGGAACGACCTCGTCGACCGCCTGGCGGCCGATACGCGCCTCCGTCTGCCGAAGTCCGTCCTGATGGATGCCGTCACCAAGGCCGGGGAGCTGACTGGTTCGGCCCAAGCTCAGGTCGGGGCTTTCGCCTTGGCGGTGCAGGCTTGGACGAAAAAAGTGCCCGAGTCCCAGCAAATCAAGGCCGGACGCATCCTTTAAGCGACGGCGGGCAGGGAGGGTGGGGTGGGTCGGGGTTTTCCGTATTGCCAAGGGGCGGGGGGCTTCCCAAAACCCACCTTTCACCTGTTCCCTCCCATGTCTTCCTTCTCTGGTAACCTTCTCGTCGCGCAAAGCGGCGGTCCCACCCCCGTCATCAACGCCAGCCTCGCTGGGGTCATTGCCGAGGCCCTGAACCATGAAGACGAAATCGTCGAGATCTTGGGTGGCCTCAATGGCATCCAGGGCATCCTCCACGAGCAGCTGATCGACCTCGCCGAAGAGTCCCAGCAGACCTTGCGCAACCTCGAGCACACCCCGGGCGCCGCCCTTGGTACCTGCCGCTACAAGGTCAAGAAGCAGGAAGACTTCGACCGCATCCTCCAGGTCTTCGAAGCGCACAACATCCGTTACTTCCACTACATCGGCGGCAACGATTCCCAGGACACCGCCGCGAAGATCGACGCCCTCGCCAAGGAGCGCGGCTACGAACTCCGCGTCATCGGCGTGCCCAAGACCATCGACAACGACCTCCCGCTCACCGACCACTGCCCTGGCTACGGTTCCGTCGCCAAGCACATCGCCCTGACCGTGCGCGAAATGTCGCTCGATAACGCCGCCATGGGCCGCAACGACTTCGTTTCCGTCCTCGAAGTCATGGGGCGCAACGCCGGTTGGCTCGCCGCCGCTTCCGTCCTCGCCCAGCGCCAGGACAAGCGCGACGACTCCAAGAACGCCGCCAAGAACACCCACTACAGCTGCTCGGCTCCGCACATCGTGCTCCTGCCGGAAGTCCCCTTCAACGCCGACAACTTCATCCGCCGCGTCGAAGAAGTCCTGAAGACCAATCTCCACTGCTTCGTCGTCGTTTCCGAAGGCGTGCAGGACGAGGCCGGCAACTTCCTCGGGGCCGACACGACCAACACCGATGCCTTCGGTCACGCCGTGCTCGGTGGTGCCGGTGAATACCTCCGGACCCTCGTCGAAGAACGTTTCTCGGGCGTCAAGGCCCGCGCCTCCAAACTGGGCATCGCCCAGCGCGCCGCTTCCCACAGCGCCTCCAAGACCGACGTCGAGGAAGCCAAGCTCTGTGGCCGCGAAGCCGTGAAGGCCGCCGTCAAGGGCGAGTCCGGCAAGATGGTCATCATGAGCCGCACCGGGAAGGAACAGTATGGGGTCGAAACCCTCCTCGCCCCCCTGGCGGATATCGCCAATGGCGTGAAGGCCTTCCCTGAAAAGTGGATCGGCGAGGACAAGATGTCCATTCACCCGGATTTCGCCCGTTACGCCCTCCCCCTGATCCAAGGCGAGTTGCAACTCCCTTACGAACAGGGACTTCCGCGTTACGCTGAACTCTCCAAGAAGCGCGTCCAGCGCAAGCTCGAAGCCTACCCGACGGCCTAAGGTCGCCTTTTAGGCTGAGGTTACGGAAGGCCTCCCAGGCGACTGGGAGGCCTTTTCTATTGGGTGTTATTACGGATTGCCCAATAAGGTTTTAGCCCTAGTGTTTTTCCTCAACCCCTCTGCAATGAATACCCTATTCCGTAGCCTCACGCTGGCGGTCCTCGCGCTCCTCCCGGCGGTTGCCTCCGCCGCTCTCCAAAATGGCAAGGTCCAAGTCGGCATGGTGAAAGGCACCGCGACCCTCTTCGATCCCGCCGCCAAGCAGAGCGCCCTCGCTTCGGGTCGCGTGTTCGAACAAGGCTACCGCGTCGAGACTTCGGCCGCTTCGACGGCCGAACTGATCCTCTCCAACGGCTCCACCCTGATCGTCAATCCCGACTCGCAGGTTGAAGTGCGCACTTTCCGTCAGGTGGTTTCGGAACTCATCATCGATGGCGAGTACCAGAAGCTCGAGAAGGAACCCAGCCCGTCCGTGACCGAAATCGTCGTCACCCGCGGCAAGGTCATCGGCGAAGTCCGCAAGCTCAACCCGCAGTCCTCCTACGTCATCAAGACGCCGGTGGGCGTGGCCCGCATCCGTGGCACGATCTACACGGTGCAGTAT
This sequence comes from Opitutia bacterium UBA957, assembly GCA_002293065.1. Lineage (GTDB taxonomy): Bacteria > Verrucomicrobiota > Verrucomicrobiia > Opitutales > UBA953 > UBA953. The sequence continues at coordinate 16,471 of DBCN01000108.1, read as the reverse complement.
TCCACCGTCGGCGCCAACGCCGGCAAGCTCGTCGTCGGTTGCGTGAAGGGTTCGGTCGAAGCGACCGTCTACTCCGCCAACTCCGGCCCCGTTTCCGTGGAGCCCGGCAAACAGATCAGCGCCACCGCTCCGGCCCAATCCACCGCCGCTGCCGGCGAAGCCCCGGCTCCTGGCGCCACCACGCAGCCGGGCGCGGAAACCACGCAGCCGGGCGTGTCGGACGCCGCTCCGACCGGTTCCGTCACGATCTCGCTGGCCGACATGGATAAGGCCACCATCAGCGCCGTGGGTGCGACCATCGCCGCGTCGACTTCCTTGCCTGCAGCCATCTCCCAGGGCGTCGAAGCCCAGGCGCAGTTGGCTCCGTCCGCCGACCAGATCACGCCCGTCAACGTCAGCACCCCCAAGTCCACCGGTTCCGATCCCGTAGCCACGAACGCCGACGGTACGCCGGCCGCCCCGAAGGCCACGACCCCTCCGACCGCGCCGGCTTCGACCTCCACGGGTGGCGGCAATGCCCTTGACGCGACCATCAACAAGATCACGGACACCGTGCAGAAGGTCGTCGAAAAGCAGCAGCAGCCCAACCCGTCGCCGACGAACTAAGCGGGGCGCTCGCTCCCTCAGAAAGGCCCGACCCAGTCGGGCCTTTTTCATGGGCGGTGTCCGTCGCTTTCTCCTCTCGCTTTGACCCGCGGGAACCGTAACAATTCTTTCCATGTCGTCCGCCGGTAAGTTCATCACGTTCGAGGGAGGCGAAGGGGCAGGGAAGTCCACGCAGGTCGGCCTCTTGGCCGCCCGCTTGGAGGCGCATGGCCGCCGCGCCCTCAAACTACGTGAGCCCGGCGGCACCGCCCTCGGGGAACAATTGCGCGACCTCCTGAAGAGCCGCGCGACGCTCGACTTGGCGGTGTCGGCCGAGGCGCTTCTGTTCGCGGCCTGCCGAGCGCAGCTCGTCGGCGAGGTCATCCGGCCCCAATTGCAGCAAGGCACCTTCGTCCTGTGCGATCGCTTCATCGATTCCACCGTGGCCTACCAGTCCGGCGGCCGCGGGCTCGACCGTGCGCTCATCGTCGCGGCCAATCGACTCGCCTGTGGCGACGTGCAGCCGGATCTGACCGTCCTGCTCGACCTCGACCCGGCCCATGGCTTGGGCCGCGCCTCCCTCCGTGACCATGGCAACCACGATCGCTTCGAGGCGTTGGGCGAAGGTTTCCACCGCCAGGTGCGCGCGGTCTACCACGAACTTGCGGCGGCCGAACCCCAACGCTTCCTCGTCCTCGACGCCGCCCGCGACCCCCAAACCCTTTCCGAGGAGATCTGGCATGAAGTCAGCCGCCGCTTCCTCTGACCTCGCGTCGCTGCCGGCGCTCAAGGTCCTGCTGCGCGCCCGCGCCGAGGGCCGGATGCCGCACGCCGTGCTGCTCACCGGGCCGAACCCGGAATTGCTCCAGCAGGTCGCCGACCGGCTCGCCTCGATCCATCTCGAGGTGGTCGACCCGATCGCGCACGCCGATTGCCGCGTCCTGCGTCCATCCAAGAAATCCCGCCGCATCAACGTCGAGAACACCTTGGAAGTCGTGACGGACCTGCGGTTGACTTCGGTCTCCGCCCGGCGCGTGGTCATCGTCCACGAACCCGACCGTTTCGAGTCGGTCGCGGCGAACGCTTTCCTGAAGACGCTTGAAGAGCCGCCGGCGGGCACGTTGATCATCCTGCAGACGACGAACTACTACCGCGTCCTGCCCACCATCCTGAGCCGTTGCCTGCGCTTCCATGTGGGCGGGGCGACCCCTGAATTGACGGATGCGGCCTGGGCGGATTGGCTGCGCGAGTTCGACAAGCTGATGGGACGCCTCGCGGGTACGGGGATGACCACCGGGCGTTCGACCGAGGTCGTGATCCCGCTCTATGCGCTGTGCGCGCGTTTCGAAGTCCTGCTCGAGCTCTTCGTCGAGGAAGCCCTGAAGGCCGCCCCGCCGCCCCCGCCGACGGATCAGGACGAGGATGATGCGGAAATCGCCTACGAGGAGTCGATTCGCCGCGGCATCCGTACGCGCATGCTGGCGGCCCTGGAGGAACGCCTGCGTTTGGTGGGCCGGGCGCATCCCTCGTGCGGTCTGCAGGTCGCCGCGGCGGTGGATCTGCTGGAGCAGGCCCGCATCCGCCTCGAACTGAATTACCAAATCATCTCCGCGCTCGAAGGTTTCTTCCTCCGCACCCTCCGCGTCTTCGCGGCCCGTCCCCTCAATCCCGTTTCCTGACATGCGTTTCCTTGCCCCGTTGTTCTGTGCGGCCGCCCTCCTGGCCGGCCCGGAGGATGCCCAGCGTCGCCGACCTGAGGTCGAGCGCGCCATCGCGAAGATGACGCCCACCATCGTCCGCATCGAGGTGATCTCCGAGGACGGCGCCGATGGCCGCATGTTGCGCCAACACTCCGTCGGTTCCGGCGCGATCATCGACGCCGAAGGCCACGTCGTGACCAATTACCACGTCGCGGGCCGCGGGGCCACGTTCCTCTGCCGCTTGGCCGATCGCGAGGAGTTACCCGCCACCTTGGTGGGCGCCGATGCCATGACCGATGTCGCTGTCATCAAACTAGACCTCAGCCGTCGTCGGTCCAGGACGCCTTTGCCCATCGCGGAGTTCGCGGATTCCGACCGCGTGCGCGTCGGCGATACCGTCCTGTCGATGGGTTGCCCCGCGGGCCTGACCCAGTCCGTCACGCTCGGCATCATCGCCAACGACGCCATGGTCATGACCCGTTTCGTCGGCGGGATGAGCCTCGATGGCGAGTCCGTCGGGGAACTTGTTCGCTGGTTCGGCCATGATGCCGTCATCTTCGGCGGCAACTCCGGCGGCCCGCTGGTCGATACGGAGGGCCGCATCGCCGGCATCAATGAAATCGGCGTGGGTAGCCTGGGGGGAGCGATTCCCGCCAATACGGCCAAGGCCGTGGCCGCGGAACTGATCAAACAGGGCCGGATTGTCCGCGGTTGGACGGGGGTCGAAGTCCAGCCCCTCTTGCGCTCGCTCTCGGTCAAGGACGTCCGCGGCGTGCTCGTCCGCGGCGCGCTGGAAGGCTCGCCGGCCGCCGCCGCCGGCTTCCGCCAAGGCGATATCATCACCGCGGTGAACGGCCAGGAAGTCTCGGCGGATTGCGACGAGCTCATGCCCGCTTTCTACCGGCTTGTCGCGGGGCTCCGCCCCGGAGTGGACGTTCCCTTCACGGTTCGCCGGGGCGATCAGGTGCTTACGCTCAACCTGCAGCCGCTCATCCGGGAGGCCAACGAAGCCCGTGAACGTGAGCTGACCGCTTGGGGCCTGACGGCTCGCAACCTGACGCGCATGAGCGCGCTCTACACCAAACGGCCCAATACCCAAGGCGTGCTGGTCGATTCCTTGCGCCCGGGTGGCCCGGCGGCCGAAGCCAAGCCGGCCCTCATGGAGGGTGACATCATTCTGACGGTGGCGGGTCGGCCGGTCGCCGATGCCGCGGCTTTACGGCAAGTGTCGCGGGAACTACTCCAGGACAAGGCCGAGCCCGAGCCGGTGCTCGTGGCGTTTGCGCGCGGCAGTTCGCAGATGCTTTCCGTCGTGCGCGTTGGACCAGAAATGGATCCGGCCATCGCGCCCCGCGCGCCGAAGCCCTGGGCCGGCGTCTCCACGCAGGTGCTGACCGCGGAAATCGCCAAGGCCCTCAACGTGAAGGGGAAGGCCGGTGTCCGCGTCACCCAAGTCCTCCCCAATTCCAACGCCGAGAAGGCTGGCCTGAAGGTCGGCGATCTTTTGGTGAAGCTCGACGGCAAGGTCATCCCGGCCCGTCGACCCGAGGACGCGGAAGTCTTCGCCGCTTTGCTCCGCGAATACCCGGTCGGCGCGGAGGTCGCCCTCGACGTGCTCCGCGATGGGCAAGCGCTCATGGTCACGCTGCACTTGGCGGAAGTGCCCGCGCCCCCCTCCGAACTCCCCACGGTCAAGGACGTCCGGTTCGGCTTCTCGGCCCGGCAGCTGGGCTATGACGACAAAGTACAGCGCAAGGTCGCGACGGAGACGCAAGGCGTGATCGTCACCAAGGTCGAACGTTCGGGTTGGGCGGACCTTTCCGGTCTCCGCGCGGGGGACATCGTCTTCACGATCAACGGGACCCCGGTCACGGATAACCTCACGTTGCGGGCGGCCTTGGCGCAGCTCGCCATCGCGAAACCGCGGCACGTCGTGTTCCAGGTCCGTCGTTCCATCTCGGGCGCCTACCTCGAGTTCGAGCCCGATTGGGCCGCCTTTGAATCCACCAAATAAATCACCATGCGTTCCCTCCCTCTCGCCTTGGCGGCCCTCCTCGTCCTCGGTTCCTTCTCGTCGGTGGCGGCGGCGGAACCGGCGCCCAAGATCGAGGTCACTGCCCGTCGGCTCTTCCAGGCCCACGCCGACTCCGTCATCACCGTGCGCGCGACCGTCGCCCTGACCATGTCGGCGGGCGATAGCCCCTCGCAGAGCCGCGACCAGACCGTCGAGGAGTTCGGGACCGTCATCACCGCCGATGGCCTCGTCGTGGTGGCGGCTTCCGCCATCGATCCGGCGACGGCCGCCGATGGCCGCACCGTGAACATGCGCGGGAATCAGGTGAAGCTCTCCGTGACGAGCGAGGTGAAGGAAGCCCGCTTCATCATGCCGGATGGTTCCGAAATCCCCGCGGTCGTCGTTTACAAGGACCGTGACCTCAACCTGGCTTACCTCCGCCCGGAGGCCGGGGCCGAGGAGGCCAAGGACGCCAAGTTCGTCCCGATCGTGCTGTCCGCGACCCAGAAGCTCGGCGTCATGGATGAAGTCGTGGTCCTCTCGCGCCTGGACAAGGCGATGGGCCGGACGGCGTGCGTCGAATGCGACTACGTCCGGGCCGTGCTCGAGAAGCCCCGCGCTTATTACTCCATCCACATCAGCACCGCGGGGTTGCCGGTCTTTGGCAATTCCGGGCATTTCGCCGGCCTCATCACGACCCGTTTCGGCAGCGCCGGCGACAACGGCGGCATCTCGATGTCCCCGGTCGTCTTGCCGGCCTCCGCAGTCGTCAAGTCCATCGAGCAAGCCAAGGCCAAGCCGGCCGTGGTGCCCGCCGCCAAACCACCGGAAGCCCAGAAATAAGTTTTGATCGCCGTTTCCTTAACTTTCCCGCCTTTGGGCGGTTTAAACCCTTAGATGCCTGCGGAGAAGCCAGCGCCGACTGAGGACGAGGACGACAAGCGGCTCATGGCGCTGGTCGCTTTGGGCGATGATGAGGCGTTGCGGAAGCTGGTCGATCGGCACCATCCCCGTCTGGTGGGCTATCTCCGGTCCGAGGTGGGTTCCCAGACGACTGCCGAGGAGCTGGCGATGGAGGTCTTTGTCCGGCTGCATCGGGCGGCCGCCCGGTGGCGCCCGGAGGCGAAGCTCAGCACTTACCTGATCCATATCGCCCATAACCTCGTCCTCAACGAATGGCGCCGCAAGTCGCGGAAACCGACCAGCACCTTGGAGTCGACCCCCGAACCCGGGGATGCCAGCCATGAATCCGCCCGCAAGGTGGTCGAACTCGAAGAATCCTTCCAAAGGGCCGTCGCGCAACTCCCCCCCGAGCAGCGGACCGCCATCCTCCTCCTCGTCCAGCAGGACCTGCCCTATGAGGAAATCGCCTTGGCCATGGCCGCCCCCGTTTCCTCGGTGAAAACCTGGATCCACCGGGCCCGCACCCGTTTACGAGAACTTTTAAAGGACTATTATGAAAAAACCTAACCCCCTGCAACCTGCCGCTCTTGGCGGGGTTTCATCCTTGAACTGACCCATGGAAAAGCCTTCCAACAGTAACTTCGACCGCGACCTCGCCGCCGCCTTGGCGTCCGGCCAGCGTGCCTTCGTTCCCGGGTTCGGCGACCGCGTCGTGGGCGCCGTCCGCGCCGATCGGTTCCGCCGCAAGGTCATTCGCTGGAGTTCGGTCGCCTCCACCTTGGCGGCCTGCTTCGTCGCCGCCTTCGTCCTCACGAGTCCGTCGTCCGACGATGCCTTGGTGCAGCAGACCCATGCGCTGCTCGCCAGCGATGAGTCCGCCAGGTTCAACGCCATCCTCGGCGTGGCCGACGATCTGGTCATCCTGACCCCCGTCGTCGACCAGCCCTCCGCCGTGGTCGAGGCCCTCGCTTTCACCGAGCTCTAAGCAAATGCGTCTCCGCCATCTGCTGCCGGTCCTACTCGGAACCCTTGCCTGGGCCGCCGACACCCCGACGCCTCCCGTCGGTCGCCCGCCCGCCTCCGAGCCTTCGGCCGAGGAGATCAAGACGATCCGCAAGATCATGGAGCTCACGCCCGAGCGCATCCGCGGGATGCGTGAAGCGATCGAGCACATCGAACATATGTCCGGCGATGACCGTCGGGAATTCGCCAAGAAGCTCGCCTTCCTCGAAGACGCCAGCCCGGAAGAGCGCCGCAAGGCCTTCAAGGAGCTGCGGGAGCGCAGCAGCTCCAACAGTTACGGCTTCGCCACGCGCGTGCTGGAGTACCATCTGAAGCAGATGCCGGCGGAGCAGGCGAAGGAAGAGCGCGAAAGGTTCCTCAAGCTGTCCCGCGAAGAGCGTTTCGCCTACATCCGCAAGTTGATGGAAAAACATGGCCCCGAATTGATGAAGGAGGCCAAGGTCAAGGGTGGCTCCGTCGGTAAAGAGGGGGACGGCAAGCGCCGGCCATCGCCGGAACGTCCGGCTGAGGCGACCCCTGCACCTGTGGCTCAGTAAGCGTCGGCCCTTAGGCTTGCAACGGCTTGATGCCCGGCGCCTGTCCGTGCTTCCACCGGTCGTGGGCCCAGAGCCAATCGGCGCAGGCCTCGTCGCTGGAGCGTAGCCGCGCCTCGAGCCAGGCGTTGGATTCGAGGGTCAAGCCCACCGAGTCGGTCGCCGTCAGCGCATGGCTGCGGAGCCGGCAACGCCAGAAGCCCGTCCGTTCCGCCCAGAAGATGCGTGCCGGGGCCTTGAAGCGTTGGGCGATGATGCCCGGGAGGTCGGTGGTCGCGACTGGTCGGCCCATGAACGTCATCTGTGCCCCGAGGTGCGTGCTTTGGTCAAACAGGATGATGGCCAACTGGCCGTCGCGGACCGCTTGCATCGTCTGGCCAAACCCCTCGCGCCGCGAAACGAGGCGCATGCCGAAACGTTCGCGGGAGGCTTTGACCCAGACCTCGGCGGCGGCGAGGTCGAGCGGCCGATAGAGCGTGACCCAATCCCGGCGGCCGAGGTCGGCGTCGAGGAATTTCACGGTCGTCATCATCTCCATCAGGGTGAAGTGCGGGACGAAGAGCACCTGACCGTGAGGGCCGCGCAAACTGTTCGGGCCCTCGAGCACTTCGGGGTGAAGCTGGATACGCGCGCGGATTTCCGTCTCGCTCAGCCGCGGCGAAGCGATGGCGTAGAGCCCCATCTCGGCGGTCCGTCGGCAAGAGAGGCGTCCGATGCGTCGCACCCAGGCGCGATCTTTATCGGGAAAGCTCGCCGCCAGGTTGCGCCGGATGATCTTGCGGCGCAGGCCCCAGAGCACCCAGCTGAGCCCCCAGGCGTTGGCCCGGGCGAAGGTTTCCGGGAGGCTGGCCAGCAACCAAGCGTAGGTGGCGATGAGGATGCGCATCGCCGCGGTGCTAGCGGCCCTCGACGCGAAGGGTTTCCGCGATGTCCGGCACCGAGATCAGGCGGCGGCCATAATCGTCGCGCGCGAAATATTTATCCGGCTGCCGGACCAAGTCGAACGGCTCGTCCGGGAGGTTGTCCTCGTCGAACTCCATTTCGTCCACCGCGTCGATCTCATCGAAGATGTGCGACATGCGGAGCGGTTCGCCTTCGATGACCTCGGCGGGATTGGCCAAGCTGCCGTTCTTGAGCAGGTTGACGAAGAGACAGGGGTAGAACGCGTCCGTGTAGGTGGCGAGATGCTTGCTCAGCCACTGCCCGGGTACTTCCCAGCGGCGCGTCACGATGACGGCGTCCGCGAAGTGGACGGCGGCGCCATACCATTCGGCCACCAGTTCGTGCCGATGGGCGAGCGTGCAGTCGAGGACCGTCACGATGCGCTGGACCTGCCATTGCGTGGAGCCATGCAGGACCCGATGCAGGGCCTCCATCTGATCGACCACGGAGCGGCGGCCGTCCGTGACGAGGATGGCGGCGTCTTCCGACGCGGGTGCGGGCAGGACGGCTTGGCCTTCGGTCAGGGTCCAGCAGTCGCCGGGGGGATGGTCCGTCGGCGCGTCGCCGCTGACGCGGAAAGTCCGGACCAGTTTACCGGTCGGCCAAGCGTTTTCGATGAGCTCCTTGAGGAGGATGCTCCGACCGGAACCGGCCGGACCGAGGACGATGATGAGAGGGGTCATGCTTTGCGCCCGCAGCGGCCGAAGGGGGCGTTCTGTCCGCGATCGCGGATCCAATGGTCCACGGCCACCAAGGCGGCCATGGCTTCGACGATGGGGACCGCGCGGGGGAGGACGCAGGGGTCGTGGCGGCCGCGCGCGCTGAGCGAAGTGGCCTTGCCGTCGGGGCCGACGGTCTGCTGGGGCTTCAGGACGGTCGCCGTGGGCTTGAAGGCCACGCGGAAGACGACGTCTTCCCCGTTGGTGATGCCGCCCTGCGTGCCGCCCGAACGGTTCGTCAAGGTGCGGATGCGGCCGCCCTTCTTCACGAAGACATCGTTGTGCTCGCTGCCCTTGAGCAACGTGCCGGCGAAACCGCTGCCGAGTTCGAAGCCCTTGGTCGCCGGGAGGGAAAGCATGGCTTTGGCGAGTTCGGCTTCGAAGCGATCGAAGACCGGAGAACCCAAGCCGGCGGGAAGGCCGGAGATGACGCAGCAGATGACGCCCCCGACGGAATCGCCGTCCGCGCGGGCCGCGTGGATGCGGGCCTCGATGCGTTGGGCGGTGGCCGGGTGCGGGCAGCGGGTCGGAGAGGCTTCGACTTGCTTCAGCGAAGGCGTCTTGGTCGCCGCCGGCATGCGGATGTCGGCGACGCTTTCGACCCACGCGGTGATGGTCGCGCCACAGGCGTGCTTCAGGACGGTCTTGGCGAGGGCGCCGGCGGCGACGCGCGCGGCGGTCTCGCGGGCGGAGGAACGGCCGCCGCCTTCGACTGCGCGGATGCCGTATTTCGCGTCGTAAGTGAAATCCGCATGCGAAGGACGGTAGGCGCTCTTCATCTCCGCGTAGGCGGAGGAGCGTTGGTCGACGTTGCGGATGACGATGGCGATCGGCGAGCCGAGCGTGAGCCCGTCGGGCGAAAGGCCGGAGAGGATTTCCGGCGCGTCGCCTTCCTGGCGCTGCGTCGTCAGCTTGCTTTGGCCGGGCCGGCGGCGGGCCAACTCGCTGCGGAGGAAGGCGAGGTCGAACGGGACGCGCGGCGGGCAGCCGTCGATGACGACGCCGAGCGCCGGGCCGTGGCTTTCGCCGAAGGTCGCGATGCGGAAACTATGTCCGTGGATGTTGCCCATGTCTTGGTAAATGCTGGTGTAAAAAAAGAACGCCGCCGAGCCGAAAGGCCAGGCGGCGTCCGATGGCGGTTCCGCCCGACGCGCTTAGCGGCGGAGGTTCTGCGTGATGCGGGAGACGATCTGCTGGCTCTGTTCGCAATTGCCGAAGAAGCCGTATTTGACGGTCACCTGGGTGAAGACCTCCTTGGTCACCGGGTCTTCGACCTTTTCGACATCGATCTTGATTTCGAGGTCGCCGATGGCGCGGGCGAACACGGTCACTTCCTGGAGTTCGTTGTTCACGCGCTTGTCGGACTCGCCCATGCGCTTCATGGTGTCGCTCTGGGAGTCGACGGCCCGCTTGACGGCGTTGAAGACCGCTTCGGTCGAAGCCTTGTAGCGGGTGACCAAGGAGCCGGTCGCGTTGGAGTACGTCGAGCTGGGCTGGTCGGGATTGTCGACGCCGACGTAGGTGTTGCAGCCGGTGAAGGCGAGCGTGGCGGCGAGGAGGGCGAAGGGAACGGCGTGCTTCATGAGAGGTGGGATGCGGTAGGCACAACGAAGCACAGTGGCCGCTGGTTGGCAACCGATTTCGAGGCCTTCCGAGGGCCTGGCCCCGTGAAATGTATGTGAATAGTAAATACAAAAGCCATCGGCCAGGGTGGGCCGCCGGCCCGCGGTGATCGCGCCGGCCGGAGGGGGCGGGGGGCGCCGTGGGCATAAAGTAGGCAGTTTTTTCACATAAACTGTTAGGCTACAGTGCTTTAAGTATTTTATAGGCTGAATTCAGTCATTAAAGAGGTCCGGGCGGCCAGATCGCGCGTGTGGATAACAAAATGGGGCATATTTCTTGACGAGTGGGGGAGAGTGGGGAAAAGTGGGTGAAATGGGGGTACTCCCCCAGCCCATGTCTATTGGTTCCACCTCCAGTCTCTTCACCGGCATCCATCACGGAAAATTGGATGAGAAGAATCGTGTCACGATTCCGGCGGCCTGGCGTTTCGAGAGCGCGGTGGAGTCGGGTTTTCTCGCGATGTACCACCCGGCGCTCGGCGCGATCGTCGTCTTCCCGCCCTTGATGGTGAAACGCATTTCGGACGCGGCCCAGCAGGTCACGGTCAGCGATCCGGATAAGATGGACGCGCTGAGCCTGCTCGCGTCGAACAGCATCCAGGTCGCCTGCGACAAGGCCGGCCGCATCACGCTCAACGAGCACGTCGTCAAGGAAGCGCAGCTCGGTCGCGACGTCGTCTTCAAGGGCGGCTTCACCACCTTCCAGATCATCTCGAAGAACCCGCCGGCCATCGACCGCGCGTCCGCGCACACCCAGACCATCCTGCGGGCCCTCGGGGCGCTCGGGCTCTGAACTGGTATCCAGAAGTTACTTACACAACTCACACGTTATTCACAGCCCCGCCGCCATGACCAACCACGTCCCCGTCCTGCTGGAGGAGTGCCTCGCGCTCCTCGCCCCGCAGGACGGCCGTGCCTACATGGATTGCACGTTCGGCGGCGGCGGCCATACGGCCGCCTTGCTGGACCGCGCGCCGGGCGCCACCGTCGATGCGCTCGACCGCGATCCACAGGCGGGCGAACGCGCCGCGCCCTTGTTGGCCAAGTACGGCTCCCGCCTGCGGTTCCACGCCGAAAATTTCCGTGACCTTGACCGCGTCCAGGGTCGTTTTGCTGGAGTGTTGATGGACATTGGGGTGTCCTCGCATCAGCTGGACGACGCTGGACGCGGTTTCTCCTTCCGCTTCGACGCCCCGAACGACATGCGCATGGATACGCGCCGGGGCCGGACCGCGGCCGAGTTCCTCGAAGGCGCCGATCGCCGTGAATTGGAGCAGGCGGTCCGCGATTTCGGGGAGGAGCCGCGCTGGTACCGGATCGTCAACGCCATCGAGGCCGCCCGTGGGTCGGGTCGTCTGGCGCGCACGGCATCATTCGCCGAACTGGTGGCCGAAGCCGCCCCGCCGCCCCCCGGTCCCCGCGGGCCGCACCCGGCGACCAAGACCTTCCAAGGCGTCCGGATCGCCATCAATGATGAGCTCGGCGCCCTCGCCACCGCCTTGCCGAAGGCCTTCGCCAAGCTCGAACAGGGCGGCGTCTTGGCCGTCATCTCTTTCCACTCCCTGGAGGACCGGATGGTCAAGCGCTACATGAACGAGGTCGCCGGTCGCCCCGTCGACCGCGACGACAACCGCCTCCAAGACGAGCGCATCAGCCACGCCACGCTTCTCACCCGCAAGGCCGTCCAGCCTTCCGACGAGGAGCAACACCGCAACCCGCGCAGCCGTTCGGCTCGCCTCCGCGCCCTGCGCCGCACCGACGCATGAACTCCCGGCGCTTTCTGATCGGTACCTTGCTCGCCGCCAGCTTCGCCGCCGCCGCCGTTGGGGCGATCCATATCATGAAGCTGCGCCTGCGCAGCGATGATGTCGGCGCCCGCATCCAACGCCTGGAGCGCAGCATCACCGAATCCAAGAAGGAACTGGACGCCTTGAAGCGCGCCCGCGACCAGACGCAGGATAGCCTGCAACTCAAGCAGATCGCTGGCGAAGACCTCAAGCCCCCGGCGCCCGAACAGGTCACCTTCCTCCGCCTTGCTCCCACGGTCACCGCCGTGGTCCCTCTCAAGAATACTGCGAGCCCACGCGTGACGGCTCTCAACATCGCGTTCCGTCCGACGGCGGGGCAGGGAGGAAACGGCTCGCGATGACCCTTCCGCACGCCAGGCGACCGCGCTTCCGTTCGCTCGCCTGGGTCGTGTCCGCTTGTTTCCTCATTGTCGTTGGTCGCCTGGTTTGGCTCCATTGGATCGACGCCCCGAGCTTGCGGGCGGAGGCGCTCCAGCGGCGCTATGTCTTCCAGGAGCAGGCTTGTCGCCGGGGGGAGATCAGGGACTCGCAGGATAACCTGCTCGCCGTGTCCGAGGATGTGTGGGACATCGGCGTCGACCCGGAGTCACTCCACAAGGACGACCATAAACGGGCGGCCGAGGTGGCGGCCGTCCTGCGTCTGCCCTTGGCCACCATCAAGGCCGCCTTCAATCCGCCGCCGCGCGTCGATGACGAAGGCGTCGAACGTCGGGTCCGCTGGGTCGTCCTCGCGCGGGAATGCGATGAGGCGACCATGAAAAAGGTCCAGGAACTGAAGCTCAAGGCCGTCCGGGCCGAACTCAAGTATCGCCGGAACTACCCGAAAGGGCAGTTGGCCGCGCACGTCGTCGGGTACGTCAACAAGGAGATGGTGCCGTCGGTCGGCATCGAGAAGTCGCTGGATGGCTTCCTGCAGGGGCAGAAGGGTTGGATCGAATCCGAGCGGGATGGCCGCCGCCGCGAAATCGCCAGCAATCGTCTGCGGGAAGTCGCGCCCATCGACGGCAGCACCGTCGTCCTCACGATCAACAGCCTGGTGCAGAACGCCTGCGAGGTCGCCTTGGAGAAGGCCGCCCAACAATATACCCCGAAGTCGGGCATCATCATCGTCACCGAACCGAAGACCGGCCGTATCCTCGGCTTGGCCAATTGGCCCACCTTCGACCTGAACAAGTTCTTCGACCCGAAGCTGGCGCCGATGGATAGCCAGCGCAACCGTGCGGTGTCCGATATCTATGAACCGGGGTCGGTCTTCAAGATCGTCTCGGTTTCGGGTGCGCTGGAAGAGCGCCTCATCACCCCCAATTCGGTCTACGACTGCGGGCTAGCGTCCGTGCCGTACAAAGGCCGGATGGTTTCCTTGCCCGCGGATTCGCACGCCCTCGGCGCCGTCGATGTCCGGCAAATCGTCCGCGAATCCTCCAACCGCGGGACGGTGCAGATCGGCATGCTTTACGCGGAGCGCCTCGGTGAGGAGCGTTTCGACAAGCTGATCCGTTCCTTCGGCTTCGGCGCGAACACGGGGCTGCTGACGGGCGCCGAGACGAGCGGCATGCTCATTCCGCCCGCCCGCTGGGATGGCCTGACGGTCTCCCGCGTGCCGATGGGGCACTCGGTGAGCGTGACCGCCATGCAGATGCACTACGCGATGTCGGTCGTCGCCGCGGACGGGTTGCTGATGCAGCCGCAGTTGGTCCTCCGCATCGACGATCCCAAGACGAAGCAGGTCGTGCTGAACTATCCGCCGCGCTCGAAGGGCCGCGCCATCACCGCGAGCACCGCCGCCTCCATGGCGACGTTGCTCCGCGCCGTCTGCGGCAAGGGCGGCACCGCCCCCATCGCGGACATTCCTGACTATGAAGTCGCCGGCAAGACGGGCACGACGCAGAAGATCATCAACGGCAAGTATTCCAACGCGCATCACGTCGCCTCGTTCTCGGGCTTCTTCCCGGTCAACGACCCGAAGCTGGCGATCACGGTCATCATCGACGAGCCGCATGGCGAAGGCGTGGCCTACGGCGGCAAGGTGTCGGCCCCGATTTTCCGCGAAGTCGCCCTGGAATGCATCAAGTGGCTCAACATCCCGAAGGCTAACGCCGGCGTCGTCGCGACCGCCGCGGGCAACCTCAATCCGGACGGCCGATGAACCTCGCGCCTCGCCAGACCCACTTCGCGCCGATGGATCGCCCCTCTTTCCAGACCTTGCTCCAGGGCCTCCCGGTCCTGTGTCGCGCGGGCGATTGGACGGCGAAGATCACCGGGCTCGTGACCGACAGCCGCCGGATCCTGCCGGGGTCGTTGTTCTTCGCCTTGCCCGGGCTGCGCTCGGACGGACACGAATACCTCGATGACGTCATCGCCCGCGGGGCGGCGGCGGTCATTTCGGCTCGGCCCGTCACCGGCTTGCCGGCGGTCGCGGCCGCGCAAGTCGCCGATCCGCGGAAGGTCCTCGCCGAAGTGGCCCGCCGTTTCCAGGGTCATCCGGAAGCCGCGCTCCAGCTGGTTGGGGTGACGGGGACCAACGGCAAGACGACCGTCACGACGCTGCTGCGTCACCTGCTCCAAGCGGATGGCAGCCAGTGGGGTTTGGTCGGCACGGTCCGTTACCACCTCGGCCGCCGTTCGATTCCTTCTTATAAGACGACGCCGGAATCGGCGGACCTCGCGGCCTTCTTCCGCCAGATGGTCGACGCCGAGTGCGCCGGAGCCTGTCTCGAGGTGAGTTCGCATGCGCTCCACCAGGATCGCGTGCATGGTTTCCATTTCGCCGCCGCCGGCTTCACGAACCTCACGCGCGACCACGTCGACTACCATGGTGACCTCGCCACCTATCTGGACGCCAAGACGGTCCTCTTCGATGGTCGCAACGGTTCCGTCCCGGGGGTGAGCGTCTTCAACGTCGATGACCCCGCCGGCCTGGTCCTCGCCGAGGCTGCCCGGCGCCGCGGGTCCGTGCTGGCTTTCGGCCTGTCCGCCGGCGCCGATCTGCGGGCGACCGACATCCGGTATACGCTCGCGGGCACCGAATTCACCGTCGGCTGGCAGGGACGTTCGGCCCGTTTCTCTTCGCCGCTCCCGGGCGACTACAACGTCTCCAACGTGCTGTGCGCCTTGGCCTTGGCGGCGGCCTTGGGCCGCGACCCGTTGTCGTTGGTGGCCGCGGTGGCCTCCTTCCCGGGCGTAGCCGGGCGCATGGAGCGCGTCGAGGCCGGGCAAGCTTTCCCGGTCTTCGTCGACTATGCGCATACGGACGACGCCTTGCGCAATGCGCTCCGCATGCTCCGCGCCATCACGCCGGGGCGCGTCCTCTGCGTCTTCGGTTGCGGCGGCAACCGCGACCGCGGCAAGCGTCCCGCGATGACGCAAGCCGTCGCCGAACTCGCCCACCTCGCGTGGGCGACCTCCGATAACCCGCGGAAGGAAAGCATCGAGGCCATCTTCGCGGACATGCGGAATGGCCTGGGGCCTTTGCCCACCGTGGAGTTCGTGGCGGATCGGCGCGAAGCCATCGGGCGCGCGCTCGCCGCGGCGCAGCCCGGCGATTGCGTGGTCGTCACGGGCAAGGGCCACGAATCGACCCAAGAATTCGCCGACACGGTGGTGCCCTTCGACGACCGTCAAGTGGTCCGTGAATTGTTGCAGCTGCGGAGGGGCCCCGCCGCATGACCACTTCCTTTGCGCCGACGGATCTCGCCGCGTGGGCCCAGGGGACCTGGACGACCTCGCCGGTGGCCGCCGTCACCGGCTTCGGGACGGACACGCGCGCCTTGCGGACCGGCGATGCGTTCGTGGCCCTGAAGACGGCGCGCCGCGATGGCCATGATTTCTTGAGCGACGCGCGCGCCCAAGGCGCGGCCTGCGCCGTGGTGGCGCATCCGGTGGCGGATCCGCTCCCGCAGCTGGTGGTCGCCGATCCGCAGACGGGTTTGCGGCGCATCGCCGCGGCTTGGCGGCAGCGTTTCCCCGGGCCGGTCATCGGCGTCACGGGGAGCGTCGGCAAGACCTCGACCAAGGATCTGCTGGGGGCGCTGTTGGGCCCGACCGCCTTCATCACCGAGGCCAACCTGAACAACCTTTTGGGCGTACCGTTGATGCTCTTGCGGTTGCGCTCCGACCGGCATCGCTTTGCGGTCATCGAAGCCGGCATGAGCGTGCCGGGTGAACTCGGCATCAGCGCCGCGGTCATCCGACCGGATGTCGCCATCGTCACCGCCGTCGCCCCGGTTCACTTGGAAGGCGTCGGTTCGCTCGCGGCGGTCGCGCGGGAGAAGGCGACGTTGGTGGAAGCGCTCGCGGCGGGTGGCCGCGCGGTTTTGCCGGCCTCGTTGTTGGCCTGGCCCGAGTTCGCGGCGTTGGCGGACCGTTGCCTCGCCGTCCGTTTCGCCGGCGAAGCCCATCCGTCCGTCCGACCGGCGCGCTTGGTCGAAGCCGTGCTCGGCCTGTCGGAAGGCCGCCGGACTTTGAGCCTCGACGGTGAAGTCTTCCCGTTGGGGTCGGTCTCCGATGGCTTGGCCCGCAACGCCGCGTTGGCGGTCGTCGCGGCCCGGGAAGTGGGTCTCACTGCCGATGCCTTGCGGGCGGCATTGGCCAGCTGGTCGCCGCCGCTGGGGCGGGGCAGCCTG
>DBCN01000156.1 GCA_002293065.1 Opitutia bacterium UBA957 | reverse complement strand
CGGCAGGCGGCGCGGGCGTCCGGTTCTTGGTTGGCGCGAAAGCTCCAGGCTTGGGCGAGTCCCGCGGCCATCGGCAGCCATGCGGTCGGCCATGGTTGATGCGTGCCGTTGTCGCCCCAGGTGGTCACGAGCACGCCGCGGGCGCCGTGTTGAAAGGCGTTCCCCACGGCTTCAGTCTGATTCGCGAGCGCGTTGTCGAGCCGACCGGTGAAGCTTTGCCACGCGCTCGTGCCGGGTGCGACGAGGTAGGCGCGGCCGAGTTCTTGGAGCCGTCCGCATTGCGTGGCGAAGGGATGCCCCGCGTCGTAACCCCAAACCACCGGCAAGGCGTCCTGCGGCGCGTCTTGCGCCAAGGCGAGATCCTCAAGGAGGATGTCGCCCCAGAATTGCGGGGTATGGCCCCGCGCCGTGGCGAGGGCGCAGAGTTGGCCCAAGTGCTCGAGGTAGACGCGGTGTTTGCCGCGCGCCGCGACGGCTTGCTTGCTGAAGCCTTGGCCGAGTTCCCAAGGCTCGTCGCCGCCGATGTTCACCTGGCGGCTGCGGAAGCAGGGCAGGTAGCCGTCGAGGAGTTCGGCCACGAACGCCAAGGAGGCGTCGTCGGGTTTCAGCGTGCCCGGAAATTCCTTGAACTGTCCGGTGAGCGGATGGATCCAGCCTTGCGGGCATTCGGCGAGCGCGCGGTAGCGCGGGTGGCGCAACCAGCGTTCCATGTGCCCGAAAGTATTGAGGTTCGGGACGAGTTCGATGCCGAGCGCCGCGCACGCATCGTCGAGTTCGCGGAGTTCCGCGGGCGTGAGCGGCGAGGCGTCGCGCCAAGCGTCCTCATGGCCGGGGAACGCGAAGGTATGCTCGATGTAGAGCTGGAGCTGGTTGACGCGCAGATGGCCGAGGGCGCGGATGAGGTCGAGGAGCTCGGCCTGCGTCGGCACCTTGCAGCGGGAGACATCGAGCATGAACCCGCGGACCGCGAGGTCGGGGCCGTCGACGATCTCGAGGCAGGGCAGGGCGGTTGGGTGCTGCGCGTGGATTTGCCGCAGGGTTTGGGCGCCGTAGAGCACGCCGGCGGCGGTGCGGGCCTGGAGGCGGATGCCTTCCGTGTGGATGGTGAGCGTGTAGCAGTCCGCTCCCAGATGGGCGGCGTGCTCGCAACGGCAGGCTCCGTTCGCGGCAGCGTCGAGCGCCACCTGCGCTTGGGCGATGGTCTGCGGGAGCCCGGCCAGGAATTGGGCGGTGGGATGCGGCTGGGCGGGCACCGGCAAGAAGCCCCCGCGCAGGCTCAATTCCCGTGGTCGGGGGAAAAGCGTGGGGTGCGCGGCTGGCATAATTCGAGGGTTAGGCCTGTTTAACCCTCGGGCAAGCCCTCCGTGGTCCTCTTTTGTCATTCCGTCTTGGAACAAGGAGCGAAACCCTTACATCTACACCTTCCACCCCCGCATCCTATGGTACGCCCTACCCTGAGTCTCCTGTTCTTCGCCGCCGCCGCCCACGCGGTCCCCGAAGGCTTCACCATCCGCGAGTTCGTCGGCACTGCCCAGGAGCCCGAAATCTACCCGACGGCCGTGGCGGCCGCCGCCAACGGCGACGTCTACATTTCTTCCGACAAGAACGGTTCGCTCGGTCACATCAAGGGCATGGGCCGCATCCTCCTCGCCCGTGACACCAAGGGCGCCGGCAAGGCCGACGTCATGATCGAGTACGCCAAGGTGGAGTCCCCGCGCGGTGGCCACTGGGTGGGCGGCGTGTTCTATCTGGTCAACCCGCCGTTCCTCACCGCCTTCCGCGATAAGGACGGCGACGGCAAAGCCGACGAACAGGTTCTCCTGGTCGATGGCCTCGGCGGCGGGATCGAGCACCCGCGCGGCGCCGACCACACCACCAACGGTTGCCGCATGGGCATCGATGGTTGGCTCTACATCGCGGTCGGCGACTTCGGGGCCGGCAACGAAAAGGAAAAGGCCGGCGCCAAGGGCCGCGACGGCAAGCGCGTGACGCTCTACGGCGGCGGCGTGATGCGCGTCCGTCCCGATGGTTCCGAGCTCGAGACCTACACCGAGATGACCCGCAACATCTGCGACACGGCCATCTCCCCGACGCTCGACCTCTTCTCCCGCGACAACACCAACGACGGCAAGGGCTGGAATACGCGCTTCCACCACTTCACGGCCCTCGCCAACGCCGGCTACCCACGCCTCTACAAGAATTTCGACGACGAAACCGCCCGCCCGTTGGCCGACTACGGCGGCGGTTCCGGCACCGGTGGCCTCTACCTCAGCGAGCCGGGCTTCCCGAAGGGTTGGGGTGAAACGCTCTTCACCTGCGATTGGACCACGGGCACGATCCATAACCACCCGCTCAAGCAGTTCGAAGCGACGTTCGTCGCCCAGCAGCAGACCTTCCATAAGGTCAAGAACGCGACGGACATCGACGTCGACGGTAGCTCGCGCCTCTACATCGCCGACTGGCGCGCCGGCGGCTTCAGCTACCTCGGTAAGGGCAAGCAGCAGGGGATGATCCAGCAGGTCGTCGCGAACGGCGTGACCCCGAACAAGTACGTGGACGTGAACAAGGTCTCGGACGCCGAGCTCGTTAAGTTGCTCGCTTCTGATAGCGCGGTTCAGCGCCTCGAAGCTTCGCGTCGCTTGATTGACCTGAAGAAGTTGGACCAAGCCCCGGCCGTCCTCGCCCTCGCTTCCGCTGGCAAGGCGCACCTCTACCACCGCGTCGCCGCCATCTTCACCTACAAGCAGATGCTCGGGAAGGATTCGACCCCCGGTCTGGTCGGCCTCACCAAGGACGACGTCGTCCGGGAGTTCGCCCTCCGCGCCCTCGCCGACCGCACCTCCGAACTCGCCGGCGTGCCGGTGCAGCCCTTCGTGGATGGTTTGAAGGATGCCAACGCCCGCGTCCGGCTGCAGGCCCTCATCGGGCTCCAGCGCCTCGGCGCGAAGGAGGCGGTCGCCGCCATCGTCGACGCCGCTTCCACCTGGCCGGTCGATGAATCCAAGGTCGAGGAAGGCGCGCACTACCGCCTCCCGCATACGGCCATCGCCGCGCTCGGCCACCTCGGTCACGCCAAGCCGCTCCTCGAGGCCGCCAAGGATCCGGCGAAGCGCTACATCGCGTTCCGCTCCCTGCAGCTGATCCACACCAATGATTCGGTCGACGGCCTCATCGCCCTCAGCCTGACCGGTGACGCCGACCTCCGCGCCGGCGCCATCGGCGCCCTCGCGCGCCTCTACCACGTCGAGAAGCCTTGGAACTACAAGGATTGGTGGAGCACCCGTCCGGATGACCGCGGTCCTTACTTCATTCCCGCCGAATGGGAAGCGACCCCGCGCATCAAGGCCGCCATCGAAGCCGCTTACGCCAAGCTCCCCGGCAATCTCCGCATGGCCGTCCTTGAAGTCCTCGCGAAGAACCGCATCGCGGTGACCTCGCTGAAGCTCGAAGGCCTGGACCCGATTCGCCTCGCCATGGCTTCGCAGACGTTGCGTCCGGCCGACATCGCCCTCCTCACCGACGCCGCGCTGTCCGCCAAGCGTCCCTGGAACGAACGCTTCGACTGCTACAAGGCGCTCTCCAAGCTCGAGGGCAACGAGGCCATCGCCCCGCGCGTGCAGGTGCTCGCCGGTTGGTTGAAGGAAAAGGGCGCCCCCGCCGGCGTCGAGCAGGCCATCAACGACTTCGTCAACGACGGCCAGCGCGGCAATGAAGTGAAGCAGCTGCGCGCCCTCGCCAATAAGGCCGAAGACGCCAACTCCCGCATCCTCTGGCGCTCCCTCCTCACCGTGCTGAGCAGCCCGCTGACCAAGGAAGCCCAGAAGAAGGCCGTCCAGGCCGAAATCGACAAGAACCCGCGCGACATCGGTTTCTTCCTCGCCGTTTCCGATTTGGGCCTGAACGGTTTCGATAAGGCCATCGACGCGGCCATCGGCGGCGACAACACGATCCTCATCAACGCCGCCAAGGCCGCCCGCGAGGCGGGCAAGGCCGCCGCGGTCCACAAGGGCAAGCGCCTCGCCGAACTCTCCCTCGCTGACGCGACCGCCGCCGGCTTGAAGGGGAAGGGCAACCTGAAGCTCGGCCAGAAGCTCTACACCCAGCAGGGTTGCGTGGCTTGCCACTCCGTCGACCCGACCGCCGAGCAGAAGGGTCCGTACCTCGGCTCCGCCGGCGCCAAGTTCTCCCGCGAGTACCTCGTCGAGTCCGTGCTCCAGCCGCACAAGGTCGTGGCCCAAGGTTTCCAGACGGTCATCTACCAGATGAAGGACGACTCCCAGCAGATGGGCTTCGTCACCGGGGAAGCCGACGGCGTCATCACGCTCCGCAACGTCGCCGGCCAGGTGACCAAGCTGAAGCGCGCCGATATCCGCAACGAGCGCCATGACACCAAGTCGATGATGCCGGAAGGCCTCGCCGCCGGCCTCACCGCCGAGGAGTTCAGCGCCATGATCGACTACCTCGCCTCCCTCAAGGCGATCGGCGGTTAAGCGGGCCTCCCAGGTCTCCTCAAGGGCGCC
>DBCN01000041.1 GCA_002293065.1 Opitutia bacterium UBA957 | reverse complement strand
TATGCCACGGCCAATGGCCTCGGCCACACGCTGTCGTTGCCGTCGTGGTTTTGGACCGGGAAGGTGAAGATGAACTGCCTGCGGCACTCCGTGGGGCAATCCTTGCAGACCGCGTATGCGCACCACATCCAGCGCCTCATGGTCATCGGGTCGTTCTGCCTGACCGCCGGCGTCGATCCCGCGGAGGTCGAACGGTGGTACCTCGGCGTCTACATCGATGCCTTCCAATGGGTCGAGTTACCGAACGTCATCGGCATGAGCCAACACGCGGACGGGGGATTCCTCGCCAGCAAGCCCTACTGCTGTGCGGCCAGTTATGTCTCGAAGATGTCGAACTACTGCGGCGGTTGCCCGTATGACCCCAAGGACCGCATGGGCCCGCTCGCTTGTCCGCTCAACGCCTTCTATTGGGATTTCTGGCTGCGACATCAGGACCGTTTCCTGAATAACCCACGCGTCGGGATGGCCGTGCGGCAAGCCGCGCAGATGCCCCCCGCCGAGCAGGCCGCCATCCGGAAGAAAGCCGCCGAGCTCCGAGCCAACATCGAGGAGCTGTAGTCCGGGAAAGGTGGTAGCGGTTGGCGGTTAGCGGAGGGAGTGAGGCTAGGTGGGCACGCTGTGCCAACCCTACCCGATGCAGGTGCATGAGCATACGACCCATCCCTCGACCCAGTGATCGATGCTACCCTCGACTCAGTGATCGATGCTACCCTCGACTCTCTACCCAATCCGGCTCCAGAGCACCTTGAGGTAACGGCCCTCGGGGTGGTTGGAGACGTTGGGGTGGTCGCCGCCGGGGCCGGTGCGGTCGAAGATCTGGAGGCGCTTCTGGTAGCGGTGCGCGGCCTTGCTGACGAGGTCCTCGAAGGCTTCGGCCGAGACGAGGCCCGAGCAAGAGCAAGTCACGAAGATGCCGCCGGGGGCGACGACCTGCATGGCGAGGACGTTCAGGTCATTATACTTCTTCAGGCCTTCGGCTTCGAATTCTTCGTCGCGGCTGTCGACGAACTTAGGCGGATCGCAGAGGACGAGGTCCCAGGTCTTGCCGTTCTTCTGCATCTGGCGGATCCAGCTGAAAGCATCGGCGTGGACGAATTCGATGCGCGCATTGTTCAGGTTCGCGTTGCGCTTAGCCATCTCGATGGCTTTTTCGTCGAGGTCGACGGCGGTGACTTCCGTGGCGCCGGCCAGCTTGGCGGCGATGGAGAAGCCGCCGGAATAACAGCAGAGGTCGAGCACCTTGAGGCCCTTGGCCAAGGCGCCGAAGCGGCGGCGGTTGTCGCGTTGGTCGCAGAAGAAGCCCGTCTTATGGCCTTCGGCGAAGTCGACTTCCTGGATCATCCCGAACTCCTTGATCTTGACGAAGCGTACGGCCGACTTCGGCACATCGGTCGGCATGATGCCTTCGATGCGGGCGACATGCGGGTCGACTTGGACGATTTCACGCTTGGTGCCGACCGCGTCATGCAGGATCGGGATCCAGCGGGGCAGGCGGCGCATCACGCCGAGGGAGGAGACTTCGATGGAAAGCACGTCGCCGAGTCGGTCTACGATGAGGCCCGAGAGGAAGTCCGCGTCGCCGTTGACCACGCGGTAGGCGTCGGTGTCGGCGTCGAGTTTGAGGAGGTCCTTGCGCAAGGCGACCGCGCGGCGGATGGCCTGCTCGAACCAAGCATCATCGGGTTTGCCGGCGGTGGCCTTGAGGATGCGCAGGGCGATGGGGGCACCAGCGTTCCAGAAGCCGTAGCCGATGAAGGAACCCTGCTTATCGTAGGCGGAGACGACGTCGCCTTGGCGGGCGTCGGGCGAGACCTCGCCGACCATCGAGCGGAAGATGTTGGGCTTGGACGTGAAGGTCTTCAGCTGCACCCACGGCTTCTCACGCGCGATGGGCGCGGGGATGTTGGAGAGGCCACCCATGGTATCGGACATGACCCCAAGGTTCAGAGTCGAGGCCGACTTGGCAAGCCCCGCCCTAGGCGAGGCCGCAGATTAGCCGATGAAGCTGCAGATATACTGGCAGATGCCCGAGCTCACGGTGATCGTGAAGCCGGACTTCGGGGCCACGTAGAAGTGCGTGCCGGCGGCGTAGGTCTTGACCTCGGTGGTGCCGTCCTGGACCACGGTGCAGGTGCCATCGGTGATTTCCATGATCTCAGCCTTATCGGTCCCGAAGTGGTAGGTGCCGGCGTAGATCAGCCCCACGGTCTTCTTGGCGCCATCGGCGGTGAGGATCGTGTGGGAGACGACCTTGCCGTCGAAGTAGACGTTGGCCTTGGCGATCGCGGTGACGTTCTTGAATTCCATGGGATGGAGTTGCTAAGGGGATGGGGAGGGAGGGTAAAGGGGAAATAAGCGGGCTGTGAAGCCAAAGCAGGTGCAAACGTGCAAAGGTGCGAAAGTGTTAAGGTGGAGGCAGGACGGGGTCGCACCGCGGGCTGTCCTCCTTGCCTTGGGTAGGGTTGGCACTGCGTGCCAACCTAGCTGCCTCTTAAGGTAGGGGCGTGGCTTCGCCTTGCCTCTCCCCGAGGCAGACCTCGCCGCAACCCTTACCCCTCAACCCGCAACCCTAGGACAGCACGTGGTGCTGTCCCTACCTCTTCACCACCTGATAATAGGCGACAGGGCCGAGGAGTTCGCGGCCGTCGGTCGACTTGGCGCCGGCGAGCTTGATTTCGTGCACGAAGCCTTCGCGGATATCCTTGAGCGGGAGCGTGAGGAGCTTGCCGTCGGCGCTGAGCGACCAGGCGGATTCCAAGGCGAGTTCATCGACCTTCGGCGAACCGTAGGTGGAGTGATACTTGTAGCGGAAGCTGCGCAACGCCGGCGCCAGGGAAGCCTTATCGATTGCGGCGGTGAAGCGGACCTCAAAGCCGGTCGCGGTCAGGTGGACGGACTCGATGAGCGGGGGTAACGCCTGCGGCGCGGGGATGCGGACGATGCCGTTGTTGCCGGCCCAAGAGAGGTGCGTCTTGCCCACGTGCAGCGCGCCATCGGGCGCAAAGGCGAGGCGGTGGTTGCCGTTGCGGAGCGTCTTGGTGTCGAGGAACGGGATCATCGCGCCTTGATGCACGCCGCGGATGTCCTCACCGACGAAACGGACGAGCCGCGCGGCGTTCATTTCACCGAAGACCACTTGGCCCGCGAGCGCGCCCCAGGTGGCGGGGAAGACGGCGGGCTGGGTCGGCGAATTGGAGAGGTCGCTTTGGATGAAGATGCCACCCGGCTGCGTGCGCATCTTTTCCAGTTCCGATACCGGCAAGGCCAGCGGTTCCCCCTTGTTCCAGCCAGGTGCCCAGACCAGCGACGCCGGGTGGCCGTTGAAGGAGCCCTTGGTCACGATCTGCAAAGGGCTGCTCCCGCGCCAATCGCCTTGGTTGTCGTTCACCAGCAAGCGGCCTTTCGCATCGAAGCCGATGCCATCGGGCGAACGGAAACCCGTGGCGAACAGCTCGGCCGGCCCGCGGCCATTGTCCGCGATCCGCATGATGCAGCCGCGGTAAGGCACGCGGCCGTACATGCGGCCAGCGCTCCCGGTCTTGCCCGCCGCTAGATTTTCGCGCGTGGCCTTGCCGATCTCAGACCAAGTACCGCGGATTTCCTTGAAGATGCCGGCGCCCGAGGACGCCAGGTTGAGCCCTATGTAGAGTGCGCCATCAGGGCCGCGGGCCGGACCGAAGGCGAACTCGTGGTAGTTACCGGTCATGCCGAAGCCATCGTAAACCGTCTGGTAACGGTCGGCCTTGCCGTCGCCATCGGTGTCGGCGAGGCGGGTCAGTTCCGGACGCTGCATCACGAGCACCGCGCCTTTACCATCCGGTAGGAGGCCGAGCGGCTCGTGGAGCCCTTCGGCGAACTGCTTCCAGGTGCCGTCGGTTTGGCGGACGAAGACTTCGCCGCGGTGGAACGCGACCGCCAGGCGACCGTCTTCAAGGAAGGCGAGGCCGCCGACCTGGTCGTCGATGCCGGCCGGCACTTCGACCTTGGAGATCTCGAAGGCCTTGTCCCAGCCGTCGACGGAAGGTTTGGCGACGGTGGTCGGCTTGGGCGCGGCGAGGGTGGCCGCGAGGAAGAGCAGGGGAGAGATCACGGCAGGCGGAGGGTAAGGGTGAAGGATTTGGCTTCGGCTGGGGTGAGCGTCAGCGTGTTGTTGCGGACGATGCCGGCGGAACTCGTCGTGGCATCGTCGAGCGTGAAGGTGACCGGCTTCGTCGTGGTCACTTCGAATCGGCGGACGAGGGTCTTGCCTTCGGCGACGATCTTTTCGCGGAACTGCGCGCCATCGCGTTCGTATTCGAACGTCGGTAGCCCGGCCGCATCGACCGAGTAGCCCAGGAATTTCACGCGCTTCTGGAGCGATTCGTCGGCCGGTAGTTGCCAAAGCGTCATGCCGAGCGGCGTGGCCACGGCCTTGCCATTGCTCTTATAGTAGGCCCAGCAATCGAGGAAGTCACCGCGCCAGACCGTCCGGAGGCGGCAGTCGCCGGCGTCGAAGGTGTAGTTGAGGTCACCGGGCAGCGCGACCGCGATGGCGGCCGGACCGACGTTCGGCAGGAACATGCGTTGGATCTCCGGACGACGGGCGGGGCGGGCGAGCGGGTCCTTCGTGACCGCCGGCTTTTCCTTCAGGCCTTTGGCGGCGGTGATCATGTGTTGGTGGACCGCGAGTAGGTTGGCTTCCCCCAAGTGGGCCATGGAAGGCATTTCGATGACCCCATTGCGCTTCTTCATCGGCTTCACGGACCAGGCGACGAATTCCTTGGGCTTCTTCTCGTAGAGCTTGGTGATTTCGATGAGCGAGGGCCCGACGACCATCTGGTCGGGCAAGTGGCAGGCGGCGCAGTTCTGTTCATAGAGCAGCTTGCCGTCCTGTGCGGAGGCGAGCGTCGCGCAGAGCGCAAGCAGTGGGGTAAGGAACCAGCGGGGCATGGGAGGACGAGGGAAAGGGCTAAGGGGGTAGGGGATTGGGGATAGGGCTTAGGCCGAGGGGAGGCAAACAAGATAGGGGATGGGGGATAGAGGATAG
>DBCN01000033.1:3443-4590 GCA_002293065.1 Opitutia bacterium UBA957 | reverse complement strand
GCATCGGAAGCGTCGGCCTGGGCGAGCACGTCGGCGCGGTCGAGGTGGGTGAACGCCCCGACCTTTTCATTCACCGCATCGTAGCGGGCGATGAGCGCCGCGCAGAGCGCGCGGGACGTCAGCGCGCCGGCCGCGAGGCGGCGGCCCAGTTCGGCGGCGGAAAGCGTGTGGAGAGCGTCGGCCATGGCTTAGGCTTCGTCGTCCACGACGCGCGGGACGGAGATTTGGCCATCCCGGGAAGCCGGGGCGATGCGCGTGACCGCGGCGGCGCCGAGGGACGGACCAGGCACATCGGAGCGCAGGGCGGATTCGCGGACCACGCGGGCATCGTCGATGGTCGCGGGCAGGTCGGCCTGGGCCAGCGCCTGGAAGTGACCCAAGATCGAATTCAACTGCGACGAGTAGAGCGCCTTCTCCTCGGCCGTGAGGCTGAGGCGGGCGAGCTTCGCGAGGTGGTCGATGTCAAAACCTTCGGCCATGACGATCAGCTGCGGATGGTCCAGCCGGCGCCCTTCTCGAGCGCGGCGATGACGGCGGCCATGGCGCGGTTCGCTTCTTCGTCGGTGAGCGTGCGGGCGGCGTGGCGCCAGCGGATCTCGAAGGCCACGCTGCGCGTGCCCTCGGGCAGACCCGGGCCGCTGAAGACATCGAAGCAGTTGACTGACTCGAGAGCGAACTCCTTGCCGGCGGCCTTGGCGGCGGCCTGTTGGACGCGGTTGAGCACTTCGCCGGCGGCGGTGGCGGTGGGCACGATCACGGCGACATCGCGCGTGGCGGGCGGGAAGGACGAGAACGCCTCGAAGCGCGGGATGCGGAGCGCTTCGGCGAAGGCGGCGCGCGGGAGCAGGAACTCACCGGCCACGATGGAGCCCTTCAGTCCGAGGGAACGCGTCCAGCGGAGGTCGAGGACCCCGCAAGCGCCATCGGCCGAGCGGCCGCGGTCGACCAAGGAGGACGCATGGCCGGCCTGCCAGAGCCCACCCGTGGCGACGCCGAAGGACAAGCGGGCGGCCGTCACCCCGGCGAGCGTGGCGACATCGGACAGCAGGCGCTTGGCGCGGAGGACATCGAAGGCCTCGCGCGACTTCCAGGAACGCACGAGGGATTCGGCCGGGGCGGCGAAGGCCACCGCCAGGAATTCGCGCAC
>DBCN01000033.1:2357-3349 GCA_002293065.1 Opitutia bacterium UBA957 | reverse complement strand
GCGAGGGCGGCGGCGAGGCCGGGGACGAGCGATGCGCGGACGTGCGTTTGGTCGGCCGTGAGCGGGTTCTCGAGGGCCAGCTGCGGGGCGGCGGCGTCGCCGAGCGTGCGGGCGACCTCGGCGGCATCGCGCAAGGTGTAGTGGCAGCACTCGGTGAAACCGGCGCCGGCGAGACGACCCGCCACCTCGCGGGTGAAACCAGACGAACGCGTATCCTCGTCGCCCGGCAACGGGGCGATGGGGCGACCCGCGGGCACCTTATCGGTCCCGTGGATGCGGATGAATTCCTCGACCAGGTCGATGGGGCGCGTCACATCGGAACGGAACGACGGCACCAGGACGGAGCAACCCGTGGCGGTCGGCGAGACCGTGAAGCCCAGGCGCTGGAAGGCCTGGGTCACATCGGCATCGGCGATGGCCGTACCCAACTTCGCGGCCACATAGCCGGCCGGCAGGGCGATGTTCGCGTCGGTGCGCGGCGCTTGGCCCACGACGACGGCGGGACCGACCACTTCGGCGCCGGCCAGTTCGATGAGCAAGTCGGTCGCGAGACGCGAAGCCAGTTCGACGCCGGCGGGATCGACATCACGCGCGAAGCGGTGGGAAGAATCGGTCGACACGCCGAGACGGCGGGCCACGCGGCGGATTTCGCCGGGCTTGAACCAAGCCGCTTCGAGCAGGACGGTGGTCGTGGTGTTGGTCACGCCGCTTTCGGCGCCGCCCATGACGCCGGCGACGACGAGCGGACGCTGGGCATCGGCGATGACGCAGATCCCCGTTTCCAACTTCACCTTCTTGCCGTCGAGCAGGACGAGTTCCTCGCCCTCGCGGGCGGGGCGGGCTTCGATGCCACCGGCGACCTTGGCCGCGTCGAACGCGTGGAGCGGCTGGCCCAGTTCGAGCAGCACCCAGTTGGTGATATCGACCACGTTGTTGATCGGACGCAGACCCGCGGCTTCGAGGTCACGACGGAGCCAATCGGGGCTCGGGCC
>DBCN01000033.1:1953-2285 GCA_002293065.1 Opitutia bacterium UBA957 | reverse complement strand
GAGCGCACGAAACCGAACGCATCGTGGGCGGTGGGCGCGGCGGCGAGCCCGGCGGCCGTCTTCACCGTCAGCGGCTTCAACGGCAGGTTGAGGGCGGCGGCGACATCGCGGGCGACGCCGCGCAGACCGAGGCAATCGCCGCGGTTCGGCGTCACGGAAATCTCGAGCACCGTATCCGGCGCGCCGAACAATTTGTTCAGCGGCGTCCCGAGCGCCGGCTTTTGCGGCGTCAGGATGAGCAGGCCATCCTCGCCCTTGCCGAGGCCCAGCTCTTCGGACGAGCACATCATGCCGGCCGAGTCGACGTCGCGGAGCTTCGAGACCTTGATCTC
>DBCN01000033.1:1337-1866 GCA_002293065.1 Opitutia bacterium UBA957 | reverse complement strand
ATCTGACGCGGCTGGCCATCGCCCACGTCGACGCGGCAGACGCTGAGGCGGTCGGCGGACGGGTGCTTCTCGAACGACACGATTTCGCCGACCACCACGAGGGGCAGCGGGGCGAGGCCGAACGTATGGACCGACTCCACCTCGAGCCCCAACATCGGGAGCACCTCGGCGAGACGATCGGTCGTGACCCCGGTGAGGTCGACGTGGCGGGAGAGCGCTTGGAAGGAAACTTTCATGGCTTAGGCGAACTGGCGCAGGAAGCGCAGGTCGTTGTTGTAGAAATGGCGGATGTCATCGATGCCGTGGACCAGCATGGCGATGCGTTCGAGCCCGAGCCCGAAGGCCAGGCCGGAGAATTCCTCGGGGTCGAGCCCGCAGAGCTCGAGCACCTTCGGGTCGACCAGACCGCAGCCCATGATCTCGAGCCAGCGGTTGGACAGACGGCCGAGGTTGGGCGAGCGCAGGTCCATCTCGAAGGACGGCTCGGTGAACGGGAAGAACGACGGACGCAGGCGGATTTCGGCGTCGG
>DBCN01000033.1:0-1217 GCA_002293065.1 Opitutia bacterium UBA957 | reverse complement strand
TCGACCGCATCGCGGCGGAAGCAACGGCCCGGAGCCACGATGCGGAACGGCGGCTTGCGGGAAAGCATCGTGCGCACCTGCACGCTGGACGTGTGCGTGCGGAGGACGAGCGCCTCCTCGCCTTTACGCGGAGCGTCGGCGGAGCGGAAGGCCTTCGGCAGGTAGAGCGTATCCTGCATGTCGCGGGCGGGGTGATCGGCCGGCGTGTTGAGCGCGTCGAAGCAGTGCCACTCCGTTTCGATCTCGGGACCCTCGGCGACCGTGAAGCCCAACTTACGGAACGAAGCCAAGATACGCTCGCGGGTGCGCGTGAGCGGGTGGAGCGAGCCGGCGGGAGCATCGGGGCCGGTGAGCGTCGCATCCCAGGGCGTGCCGAGGGCGGCGGCGATTTCGGCGTCCTCGACCTTGAGGAGCAAGGCGGCGAGCAACTCCTCGACGGACTTCTTCGCCTCGTTGATGAGCTTGCCCACGACCGGGCGTTCTTCCTTGGACAACGTGGCCATCCCCTTCATCACCGCGGTGAGGGAGCCGTTGGGGCCGACCACGCGCGCCTTGAAGGCCTCCAGCTCGGCACGGGACGTGACGGCGAGGGCCTCCTGCTGGGCGGTGGCGACGAGCTGGGCGAGATGCTGCTGCATGCCGTTGATTTGTGCGGGGGCGGGGCCAATCGGCAAGCGAAAGCACCCCTCCGAAAACAAAAAGGCCCCGGGTGACCGGGGCCTTCGAGCGACGCTGGGGAAGCGCTTACTTCAGCGCGGCCTTGGCCTTCGTCACGATGGACTCGAACGCCGGAGCGTCGTGGATTGCGAGCTCGCTGAGGTTCTTGCGGTCGATCGTGATGTTCGCCTTCTTGAGACCGTTGACCAGGCGGCTGTAGCTGATGCCGAGGGGACGGCAGGCAGCGTTCAGACGCACGATCCACAGCTGGCGGAAAGTGGACTTGTTCTTGCGACGATCGCGGTAAGCGAACTTCTGCGCGCGCTGGACGGCTTCGAGAGCGTAGACGTACAGGCGGGATTTGTTTCCGAAGTAGCCCTTGGCGGCACGAATGGCGCGACGTTTGCGCGCCTTAGTGGCTGGACCGTTGGTTGCACGAGGCATGTTGGTATGGTATTTTTATTGGTTTATAAGAGGCCGCGGGGTCGCCTTAAGAACACCCTTTTGGCCAGAGGGGAACGCCGGTTTAGGCGAAAGGCATCGAAGCCAGCATCTTCTTC
>DBCN01000056.1:22632-25936 GCA_002293065.1 Opitutia bacterium UBA957 | reverse complement strand
AACAACTACCGCATCTACGAGGACCCGGGGGCGGGGAAATTCTACTTCCTCCTCCACGGGATGGACCAGGTCTTCGCCAATGATAATCGCTGGTACATCTTCAAGCCGCCGGCCAAGGCCGTCCCCAACGCCCTCCTCTTCGACAAGACGATGCGCGAGCGGGCCCGCACCCAGTTCTTCGGCGTCTACGAAAAAGTCCTGCGGCCCATCGACTGGCCGCGCCGCGCGAACGAAATCGCCGCCGACCTCAAGCTCAAGCTGAAGCCCATCGACCCCGAGGAATCCAAACGCTTCGAGCAACGCGGCAAAGATGCCGCCGGGCACATCAAGGCCCGCCTCGACGTCGTCAAGGCCCAGGTCGAAGACGCGTACCGCCTGCGCGGCGCCGGCGGCAAAGCCGTCCTCGGCGCGGCGAACTACGCTTGGACCTGGTCGACCGACAAGGGCGAAGCCAAGGAAGTGAACCTCGGCGGCAAGGATTGCCTCTACGTGAAGGTCGGCGCGGAGAAAGGCGCGGACTGGCGACTGCCGCTCTCGCTCTCGCCTGGTCGCTACCGCTTGGAGGGCAAACTCCAGTGGAAGGGCGTGAAGGCCGGCGCCGGCGACAACGCGAAAGGCGGTCGCCTCCGCGTCTCCGGCGTCGGGGCCGGCGACAACGCCAAGAACCCGCCCCTCATCGGGGACAGCCCGTGGAAAAGCGTCAGCGTCGATTTCACGGTCACCGATGCCGACCCCACCTTGGTCATCGAACTCCGGGGCGAAGCCGGCGAACTCTGGGCGGATCGCGGCAGCCTGACCGTCACCCGCCTGCCCTAAGCCCATGGATACCGCCGACCGCTTCGAGTACAAGTTCCTCATCCGCCGCAACCAGCGCGATGAGCTCCTCGGACAGTTGGCCGACCAGCTCCTGCCCGACACCCATGGTGGC
Organism: Opitutia bacterium UBA957; assembly: GCA_002293065.1. Taxonomy (GTDB): domain Bacteria; phylum Verrucomicrobiota; class Verrucomicrobiia; order Opitutales; family UBA953; genus UBA953. The sequence continues at coordinate 25,008 of DBCN01000056.1, read as the reverse complement.
TCCGATGGGCACTACCCGATCATCAGCCTCTACTTCGACGCGCCCGACCTGCGTTGCTACTGGGATAACTGGCGGGGCATCCCCTCGCGCCGCAAACTCCGCGTCCGCGTCTACGGCTCCGAGGACGGCGCCATCCCGCCCACGAGCTTCATCGAGGTGAAGCACAAAGCCGATGGGCGCGGCGTCAAACGCCGCATCCAGACGACCCTGGCGCAGGCGCTGGCCGTCACCCAAGGCGCGGCGCCGGACGCCTCCTTCTCCGCGCACGACCTCCGGATCGTGGAAGAAGTCCACCGCCTGCGCACCCTCGAACAATTCCGGCCGAGTTGCGTCATGCGCTATGACCGCCACGCCTACTTCCTGCACCTCCCCGAGGAAGCGGCGCTCGGCCGCGAGCCCCTGCGCGTGACCTTCGACCATGACATCGCGGTCCGCTTCGACGACCTGACGCCGACGATCGACGACCGTAAGTTCAACCAATACGTCCTGCCCGCCGACCACTGCATCATGGAGGTCAAAGGTGCCGGGGCCGTGCCTTACGCCTTCGCCTCCCGACTGAGTCGGCTGCAACTCTACCCGCGACAGTTCAGCAAATACAGCGAAGGCTTGCGCATCACCGGCCGCCACCTCTCTTTAGTCGCCTGACCCCTTTTTTCTCCCCCTTTACCATGCTCACCCCTCTCTTCGCCACCCAAGCCCAGGCCGTCGCCGAAAGCGACGGCATCCTCGATGCCCTCTTTGCCCCCGGGGCCCAACTGCAAGCCGCCGGCGCCAAGGAGATCGTCTTCGCGATCCTCTTCAGCTTCGTCCTGAACAGCCTGATCGCGCTGCTCTACAAGGTCACCTACCGGGGCACGAAGTATTCGCAGGACTACGTCAACACCCTCATCATCCTCGGTACGGTCGTGACCATGGTGATCATGGTGGTGCACGGCAACAAGGAGATGGCTTTCGGCATGTTCGCGGCCTTCTCCATCATCCGCTTCCGCCGGACCGTCTCGCAGGCGCGCGACATCGGCTTCATCTTCTTCGCCATGGCCGCCGGCCTCGCGGTCGGCGCGCGGCAGTACGAATTGGCCCTCGTCACCGTCCCGCTCGTCTGCGCGGTCATCTACGTCCTCGGGGCGATGACCCTCTTCAGCAGCAAGCGCGGCTCGCACGTCCTGCGCATCCGCGTGGGCAACGACCTCAACTACGACCAAGCCTTCGCCGAGCCCTTCAAGCGGTTCGCGCTCACCCACGAACTGGTGTCGGCCGAGACCATCCAGGCCGGCATGATGACCGAGCTGGTCTACGAGATCACGCTCCATAACCCATCCGAACTGAACCTCTTCACGAACGCGCTCCAGCTGGCCAACGGCAACAACCGCGTGCTCATCACCAAGGCGAACGACCAAGTCGCCCAAGACAGCGACTGAGCGCCTCGCGGCAGCCAACCCCGCAAGCAAAAGGGACGTCCACGCGGACGTCCCTTTTCTTTGGGTGAACCGACCGGCTGGCGTCAGTCGCCGCCCTTGGAAGGCTTACCGGTGGAGGAGAAGAATGCCTTCACGCGGGCCCGGAGGTAATCGCGGTTCAGCTTGGCGATGACGTCCAAGGTGATGCTCTTCGGGCAATGCGCCTGGCACTCGCCGTAGTTGGTGCAGTTGCCGAAGCCCGCGTCATCCATGGTCTTCACCATGGCGAGGGTGCGGCGGTCGCGCTCGGCTTGGCCTTGCGGCAGGATGTTGAGGTGGTTGATCTTGGCGCCGACGAAGAGCATCGCGGAGCCGTTCTTGCAGGAAGCGACGCAGGCGCCGCAACCGATGCACTCGGCGGCATCCATGGCCTCATCGGCGATGGGCTTGGGCACCGGGATGTTGTTCGCCTCGGGGGCGGAGCCGGTGCGGACGGTGATGAAGCCGCCGGACTGGATGACCTTGTCGAAGGCGGAGCGATCGACGGCGAGGTCCTTGAGCACCGGGAAGGCGCGGGCGCGCCACGGCTCGACGGTGATCGTCTCGCCATCGCGGAAGTTGCGCATGTGCAGCTGGCAGGTCGTCACGCCCGGGATGGGCCCGTGGGGCATGCCGTTGATCGTCATCGAGCACATGCCGCAGATGCCCTCGCGGCAATCGTGGTCGAAGGCGAAGGTGTCCTTGCCTTGGGCGATGAGCCGCTCGTTGAGCATGTCCATCATCTCGAGGAACGAGGCCGACGTCGGCACGGCCGGGAGGGCATGCTCTTCGAAGGCGCCGGGTTGGCCGCGGCGCTGGCGCCAGACGCGCAACTTGAGCGCGAGGGTGTGTTCTTTTCCGTTGTCCTGGACCATGGTGATTACTTGTAAGAGCGGGTGGAGAGTTGGGTCTCCTCGTAAACGAGGGGTTCGGCATGGCG
>DBCN01000056.1:21609-22550 GCA_002293065.1 Opitutia bacterium UBA957 | reverse complement strand
CCGGCATCCTGATACTCGGTGCGGAAGTGGCCGCCGCAGGATTCCTCGCGGGTGAGGGCGTCGAGGCACATCATGATGCCGAAATCGAGGAAGTCGGCGACGCGGCCCGCGCGTTCGAGTTCCGGGGCGAGGGCGTCGCCCGAGCCGACCACCTTCACGTTCTTCCAGAAATCGTCGCGGAGCGCCTGCAGGTCGCGGATCGCGCCTTCGAGGCCGGCCTTGTCGCGGGCCATGCCGCACTTTTCCCAGGTGATCTTGCCGAGGGCCTTATGGTAGTGGCGCGGGGACTTCGTGCCGTTGATCGAGAGCAGCTTGGCGACGCGGTCGTTGACGTCCTTGACGACGGCCTTGAATTCCGGCGCCTCGACGGACGGACGGCTGCCGGGCTTTTCGCCGGCGAGGAAGTCGGTGACCGTGTAAGGCAACACGAAGTAGCCGTCGGCGAGGCCCTGCATGAGCGCGGAAGCGCCGAGGCGGTTCGCGCCGTGGTCGGAGAAGTTGGCTTCGCCGCCGACGAAGAGGCCGGGGATGTTGGACTGCAGGTTGTAGTCCACCCAGAGGCCACCCATCGTGTAGTGCACCGCGGGGAAGATGCGCATCGGCTGGCGATACGCGTTCTCGCCGGTGATGTTCTCGTACATGTCGAACAAGTTGCCGTAGCGCGCGCGGACTTCGGCTTCGCCGAGGCGCTTGATCGCCGCGGAGAAGTCGAGGTAGACGCCGAGGCGCTTGCCGTCGACCAACTGGCCGACGCCGCGACCTTCATCGCAGACTTCCTTGGCGGCGCGCGAAGCGATGTCGCGCGGGGCGAGGTTGCCGTAGCTCGGGTACTTGCGTTCGAGGAAGTAATCGCGGGCCTCTTCGGGCACTTCGGAGGCGGGCTTGGCGCAGTCGGCGGCGTTCTTGGGCACCCAGACGCGGCCGTCGTTGCGGAGCGACTC
>DBCN01000056.1:20989-21480 GCA_002293065.1 Opitutia bacterium UBA957 | reverse complement strand
GCGGTGACGTTGCAACCCTGGGCGTTGGTGGAGAGGTAGAAGACGTTGCCGTAGCCGCCCGTGCAGACGACGACGACATCGGAAGACCAGGACTCGACCGCGCCGGTGACGAGGTCGCGCGTGACGATGCCCTTGGCCTTGCCGTCGACGAGGACGAGGTCGAGCATCTCGTGGCGGGTGTACATCTTCACGGTGCCGAGGCCGATCTGGCGCGAGAGCGCGGAGTAGGCCCCGATGAGGAGCTGCTGCCCCGTCTGGCCACGGGCGTAGAAGGTACGGGAAACCTGGGCGCCCCCGAAGGAGCGGTTGGCGAGCAAACCGCCGTATTCCNNCCGTCGTTGCGGAGCGACTCGGACATCAAGGTGAGCTTGGACTGGTCTTCGCCGTGGACCGGGATGCAGGTCGGGTGGATCTGCGTGTAGCAGGGATTGGCGAAGCCGGCGCCGCGACGGTGCGCGCGGAACGTCGCGGTGACGTTGCAACCCTGGGCG
>DBCN01000056.1:0-20826 GCA_002293065.1 Opitutia bacterium UBA957 | reverse complement strand
GACGAGGACGAGGTCGAGCATCTCATGGCGGGTGTACATCTTCACGGTGCCGAGGCCGATCTGGCGCGAGAGCGCGGAGTAGGCCCCGATGAGGAGCTGCTGGCCCGTCTGACCACGGGCGTAGAAGGTACGGGAAACCTGGGCGCCCCCGAAGGAGCGATTGGCGAGCAAACCGCCGTATTCCCGGGCGAACGGCACGCCTTGGGCGACGCACTGGTCGATGATGTTCGTGGAGACCTGGGCGAGGCGGTAGACGTTCGCTTCGCGCGCGCGGTAGTCGCCGCCCTTGATGGTGTCCTGGAAGAGCCGGCGGACGCTGTCGCCGTCGTTCTGGTAGTTCTTGGCGGCGTTGATGCCGCCCTGCGCGGCGATCGAGTGCGCGCGGCGCGGGCTGTCCTGGTAGCAGAAGCAGGAAACTTCGTAGCCCATCTCGGCGAAGGACGCGGCGGCGGCGGAGCCGGCGAGGCCGGAACCGACCACGATGATGTGGTACTTGCGGCGGTTGGCCGGGTTCACCAGGCGGAGCTTCGCCTTATGGTTGTTCCACTTGTCGGCCAGCGGGCCGGCGGGGGTCTTAGGGTCGAGTTTCATGGGACTTACTTCAGGCAGCCGGTGAGGACGGCGAGAGGGATGGAGATGAAGCCGAGGGCGACGATCCAGGCGTAGAGGCAGGCGACGCCGTCGAGGCGGGAGCGCCAGCGCTCATTGCGCAGGCCCAGCGTCTGGAAGACGCTGCTGATCCCGTGGCTGAGGTGCAGGCAGAGCAGGACCATGCTGACGATGTAGAAGACGGCCACGGCCGGCTGCGCGAAACCCGCGATGACCATCTTATGGACGTTATCGCCGAATTCGACGCCACCGAGGGCGACCTTCCGGAAGGTGAAGTGGAGGAGGTGGAAGACCAGGAAAGCCAGGATGACGATACCCGAGTAGGGCATCGTGCGGGAAGACAAGCTCGCGCGGCGCGTCGCATCCACGGCGGGTCCGCCGTCACGGGAGGCGCGGTTCTCCAAGGTCAGTAGGATGCCGGTCCAGATATGGGCGATGGTACTGAGGATCAGCACGACTCGTGCGCCCCAGAGGAGGCCGGGGTTGGCGTGCAACCAATGCGCATAGGCGTTGATGGCATCGGGGCCCTTGAACATCAGGAGGTTACCCGTCATGTGGCCGAGGACGAAGCCGGCGAGGACGAGGCCGGAGAGGGCCATGACAACCTTCTTCCCGATCGAGGCGGGACGGCAGCAGGAGCAACAGGAACTTGCGGACATAAGGAGAGGGGATGGGCGGACAGGGTGCCTAAGGCAAAAGCCATCAAATAGGCCGAGCGACCTCTGCCCACCACGGACGGGGGTTTTGGGGGAGGTATTAGCCAGGGGCGAGGGAGCCGTGAAAATCGCTCATAAGCCGACCCGCCCCCTCCGCGAAGAGCCGGAAAAACCGCTTGCCTCCCTTTTGCGTCCCAATGACATACGAAAGTCCAGACCGGCCTACCGTCACGCGGACCAGCCGGTCTTATCTTTTTTGCCCAATTTACCACCTGCCCGACCTATTTTCATGAAGTACATTTTCGTCACCGGAGGGGTCATCTCCTCCCTCGGTAAAGGCCTCACCGCCGCCGCGCTCGGCGCCCTCCTCGAATGCCGCGGCTTGAAGGTCCGCATCCAGAAGTTCGACCCTTACCTCAACGTCGATCCGGGCACCATGAGTCCCTATCAGCACGGCGAAGTCTACGTGCTCAACGATGGCGCCGAGACCGACCTCGACCTCGGGCACTACGAGCGCTTCACCTCCGGCGTCCTCTCGCGCCTCAACAGCCTCAGCTCCGGTCAGGTCTACGAAACGGTCATCCAGAAGGAACGCCGCGGCGACTACCTCGGCAAGACCGTGCAGGTCATCCCGCACATCACCAACGAAATCAAGGACCGCATCCTCAAGGGCGGCGCGGGCGTCGACGTCCTCATCACCGAAATCGGCGGCACCACCGGCGACATCGAAGGCCTGCCCTTCCTCGAGGCGCTCCGCCAATTCCAGCACGACGCCGGCCGGGAGAACGTCGCGTTCCTGCATTGCACGCTCGTTCCTTTCATCAAGGCCGCCGGTGAACTGAAGACCAAACCCTCGCAGCAATCCGTCGCCAAACTGCGTGAAATCGGCATCCAACCCGACCTCCTCGTCTGCCGCACCGACCGCCCGATCGGTGAGGAAAACCGCCAGAAACTCTCGCTGTATTGCAATGTCGGCCTCGATTCCGTCTTCGAATGCCGCGACGTGGAGCACTCCATCTACGAACTCCCGCTGCAGCTCGCCGAGCAGCGCATCGACGAAGTCGTCGTCAAGCGTCTCGGCCTGAAGTGCGACCCGATCGACATCGCGCCGTGGCGCGAGATCGTCCGCCGCCTGCTCGAACCGAAGCACCGCGTGCGCGTCGGCGTCGTCGGCAAATACATCGAGCTGCAGGATGCGTACAAGTCGGTCTACGAATCCATCGTCCACGGCGGCATCGCCAACGAGACGGCGGTCGAGATCGTCCGCATCGACGCCGAAGACCTCGAGACCAAGGGCACCGCGCAGCTCGAAGGCCTCGACGGCATCCTGGTCCCCGGTGGCTTCGGCAACCGCGGCGTCGAAGGCAAGGTCATCGCCGCCCGCTTCGCGCGCGAACGGCGGATCCCGTACTACGGCCTCTGCCTCGGCATGCAGATCACCGTCATTGAATTCGCCCGACACGTCCTCGGCCTCAAGGATGCGCACTCGACCGAATTCAACCCCCAGACCACGAACCCGGTCATCCATCTCATGGAGTCGCAGAAGAACGTGGTGACCAAGGGCGGCACCATGCGCCTCGGCCAATATGACTGTGCCCTGACCCCGGGGAGCAAATCCCGCGCGGCCTACGGCCAGGACCTCATCCAGGAACGCCACCGCCACCGGTTCGAGTATAATGACGCATATCGCTCAAAACTGGAGGCGGCTGGCCTGCTCGTCGGCGGAACCAACCCCCAGAGCGGCCTCGTCGAGATCGTGGAGGTCAAAGACCACCCCTTCATGGTCGGGGTTCAGTACCATCCGGAGTTCCAGTCCAAGCCGAACCGCCCCCACCCTCTTTTTGCGGCCTTTATCAAAGCAGCGGTTGTGAAGTCCCAAACCTCTTGCTAAGTAGGTAGACGAATCAGGGTCCCCTGGACGCTGACAGGCTGGTACTGAGCGGAGAACCGCGGCGCGGTTTTTGCGCCACCCCCTTTTTTACCCCACCCCCATGTCCAACACCATCAACGCCGCCGGCACTTGGGTGCCGCGACTCCGTGAACAGGTCGCCCGCGTCGTCGTCGGCCAGCAATACCTGGTCGACCGTCTGCTCATCGGCCTCCTCGGCAACGGCCACGTCCTCCTCGAAGGCGTCCCCGGCCTCGCGAAGACGCTCTCGGTCCGCACGCTCGCGCAGACCGTCCAGGCGAACTTCGCGCGCATCCAGTTCACGCCCGACCTCCTCCCCGCCGACATCGTCGGCACGCTCATCTACGACCCGAAGTCCGGCGAATACAGCGTCAAGAAGGGCCCGATCTTCGCCAACTTCATCCTCGCCGACGAAATCAACCGCGCGCCCGCCAAGGTGCAGTCGGCCTTGCTCGAAGCGATGCAGGAGCGCCAAGTGACGCTCGGCGGCGAAACGCACCGCCTGCCGACCCCCTTCCTCGTCCTCGCGACGCAGAACCCGATCGACCAGGAAGGCACCTACCCGTTGCCCGAAGCCCAGGTCGATCGTTTCATGCTCAAGCTGAACATCGGTTATCCGACCCGCGATGAAGAGCGCAAGATCCTCGATGCGATGGCCACCACGCAGCCGAAGCTCGACGTGACCCCGGTCATCTCGCAGCAGGAAATCCTCGAGGCCCGCCAGGCGGTCGACGCCATCCACGTCGCCGACCCGGTGCGCGACTACATCGTCTCCCTGGTGCTCGCCACCCGCGGACACCACGAAGGCGGCCCCGACCTCAAGAAGCTCGTCCAGTTCGGCGCCTCCCCGCGCGCGACCATCAACCTCACCCTCGCGGCCAAGGCCTGGGCCTTCCTGCAGGGGCGCGACCATGTCACGCCGCAGGACATCAAGGACATCGCGCCCGACGTGCTCCGTCACCGCCTCATCCTCACGTATGAAGCGGACGCCGAAGGCGTCGACGCCGATGCGATCGTCCGCCGCGTCCTCGACGCGGTGAAGGTCCCTTAATCCTCCCGCCGCCCGCGCCCCGTGGACCCCGTCGTCCCGACTTCCGCCCAGGACACCCTCCGCCGCGCCCAGCGCGTGGAGGTCGTGGCCACGCGCATGGTCAACGACGCGATGGTCGGGGCCTACCTGTCGCGCTACAAGGGCCGCGGCACCGACTTCGAGGAGCTCCGCGAATACGTCCCCGGGGACGACGTCCGCGCGCTCGACTGGAACGTCACCGCCCGCACGGGCAAGCCGTTCATCCGCCTCCACCGCGAAGAACGTGAGCTCACGATGGTCATGGCCGTCGACATCTCCGGCTCCGCAGGCTTCGGCTCCGGCCGCGTGACCTTGCGGGAACGCGCCGCCGAAGTCGCCGCCGCGCTCGCCGTCTCCGCGCTCAAGGCCGGCGACAAGGTCGGGCTCCTGCTCTTCACCGACCGGGAAGAACTCTGGGTCCCGCCCAAGAAAGGCCGGCGCCATGTGCTCCGCCTGATTCGCGAGGTGCTGGAACACCCGCCGCTCGCCAAACGGACGGCTTTCGCCACGCCGATGCGCCGCCTCGCGCGCGCGCTCAAGCGCCGCGCCATGGTCTTCGTGGTGTCCGACTTCCTCGCCGGCCCCGAAGGCGACGACGCCATGGCCGCCGCCGTCGGTGAACTCAACGCGCGCCACGACACCGCCTGCGTGCAGCTCGTCGACGAACGCGAACACGTCCTGCCCGACGTCGGCATCGTCGCCCTGGAAGACGCCGAAACGGGCGAGATCCGCGAGGTCGACACGAGTTCCGCCAGCCTCCGCGCCCGCTTCACCGCCGCCGCCCAAGCGCGGCTCGCCGCCACGGGCGCCGCGCTCGGTCGGGCCGGCCTCGATGTCGTGCGCCTCGACGCCGAAGCCTCGGTGGCGCCCACCCTCAGCCGCTTCTTCGAGCGTCGCCGCCGTCGCCGATGATCTTCCTCGCCGCCGACGACGCCCCGCTGGTCCTGCAAGGCCCTCGCGCCACCATTCCGCCCGGCTGGTGGGAATCCTACTGGGGCGTGGTCGCCTTCGGCGTCGCGTTGGTCGTCGCCCTCGCCCTGCTCGAGTTCGCCCGCCGCCGGCGCCAACGCCCCGCGCTGACTTCGGCCCAGCAGCTCCTCGAACAAACCTTGCAGCAAGCGGCCCGCACCTCCGGACCCGCCGCCGCCGCCTTGGTGTCCCGCGGCCTCCGCGACTTCCTCGCCTCGACGGATGCGCAGCTGGCTACCGGCCTCTCGACGGAGGAACTCGCCGCCCGCCTGGCCGGCCTGCCGCTTTACCTGCCCGCCCGCAGCCTCTTGCTGACCGCGCTGCAAACCGCCGACCTCGCGAAGTTCGCGGGCGCCACGGCCTCGCCGGACATCCTCATCACGCAAGCGCGTGAAGCCGTGCAGCGCGTCGAAACCGCCCGCCGCGCGTTCGCCGCCGCCACCCCGCCCCGCCCATGAACGAACTTGGCTTCGAATTCGAACACCCCTGGGTGCTGCTCTTCCTCGCGTTGCTGCCGCTCTATGCGTGGCTGCGCGGAAAATCCGGCCACGCCGCCGCCCTCCTCTATCCCGATGTCGGCCTGTTGCGCGCCGTGTCCACCCCGGTCCGCGAAGCGGCCGGCTCCCTCCGCCTTTTCCTGCGTCTCGCCACCGTGGCGACCCTCATCGTCGCGATCGCGGGCCCCCGGACGGTCAGCAAGGAGATCGAACGCGAAACCGAGGGCTTGGACATCATGCTCGTGATCGACCTCTCGTGGTCGATGATGGCGTTGGACATGAGCACGCCGCGGGAAGAAGTCACCCGCTGGCAGTCAAGCATCAGCGTCATGCAGGATTTCATCTCGAAACGCCCCGACGACCGCATCGGCGCCGTGGTCTTCTCCGGCAAACCCTACCTCCTCAGTCCGATCACCATCAACCGCGACTGGGTCAGCAAAGGCATCGACCGCATGCACATCGGCATCATCCGCGAGGCGGGCACGGCGATCGGCGACGGCGTGGCCATGGCGCTCGATCGCATGAAGAACCTGAAGGGGAAGAATTCCAAGGTCCTCATCCTGCTCACCGACGGCGACGACAACATGAGCAAGGCGATCCTGCCGGTGCCGTCGGCCGAACTCGCGGCGGCGCTCGGCATCCGCCTCTACACGGTCGGCCTCGGGAAGAACGAGTCGACGGTGCTGCCCCAGTTCGACCTCCGCACCGGCAAGATCATCCGCGACCCCTTCGGCAAGACGATCCCGATGCAGACCATCAACCCGGCGAACTACGAGATGCTGGAGAAGATGGCGAAACTGACCAATGGTCGCTTCTTCCGGGCGCTGGACAAGGACGAGCTGTCCCGGGTCTACGAGGAGATCAACCGGCTCGAGCGGACCGAGGTGAAGATCCGCGAGAGCGTCACCTACGAGAGCCATCGCCACGCTTGGATCGTCGCGGCCTTCGCCTTGCTCCTCGCCGAGCTCCTCATGGGCCTCTACCGCCCACGCGCGCCCTGATCCATGGACTTCGCCGACTTCCATTTCGAGACCCCGTGGCTCCTCGCCGTCGCCGCCGTCGTCGCGCTGGCGGGGTTGGCGGGACTGCGCTGGACCGAGCGTCGCCGCCGCCTGGGCTTGGCGGCCTTCGCGGCCGAACGCCTCTTGGGCCGCCTCACGGCCGGCTACTCCACGACCCGTCGCCTCAGCAAGGACCTCGCGGTGACCACGGCGATCGCCTTGATCGGCGTCGCCTTGGCCGGCCCGCGGTGGGGCGTCGAGATCACCGAGCAACGCGCCACCACGGAGGATGTCGTCTTCGTGCTCGACGTCTCGAAGTCCATGCTCGTCGGGGACATGCGCCCCAACCGCCTCGCCCGCGCCAAGGCTTCCATCGCGAACTTCGTGCGGCGCAAGGGGACCGGCAGCGTCGGGCTGGTGGCGTTCTCGGGCCAAGCCTTCCTGCAGTGCCCCTTGACCCGCGACTACGACGCGTTCTTCCGGACCTTGGAGGAAACCGATACGGCGAGCATCCAGGTGCCGGGCACGGACATCGGCCGGGCCCTGGAGGAGGCCGAGGCGGCTTTCGCCAAGAACCGCAACCGCAAGCTGGTCCTGATGCTCACCGATGGTGAAGACCTCGAAGCTGGCGGCGTGGATGCCGCGAAGAAGCTCGCCCGCGAGGGACTGGTGGTCCACAGCATCGGCGTCGGCACGCCCGCCGGCGGTCCGATCACCGTGATCAGCGCGCTCGGCTCCCCGGACACCCTCAAGGACGCCGAAGGCGAAGAGATCCGCAGCCGACTGGATGAAGCCACCCTCACCAAGGTCGCGGAAACCACCAATGGTCGGTTCGTGCGACTCGGCCAAGCCGGCGAAGGCATGGAAGCGCTCCGCCTCGCGATCCAGGCCGGCACCGACGGCACCGGGACCACGCGCCGCGGCGTCCCGCGCGAAGAATGGTTCCTGTCGCTGGCCCTCGCCCTGATCGTCCTCGAATCCCTTCTGTCCACCCGCCGCACGTCCTCCCGATGAAAACGCTCATCCCCCTGCTCCTCATCGCCGCCACGGCCCTCGCCGCCGAGAAGGCTCCCGACGAACTCGCCCTGCTGGATACGCGCGAATTGCACAACCGCGGCACGCTTCGCCTGCAACAAGGCGACCTGGTCGGCGCGGAAGAAGCGCTCAAGGCCTCCTTGGCCCGCAACGACGACGTGCTGCGCCTGCCCGCCCTGCACAACCTCGGCCATGTCCGGTTCGGCCGCGGCAAGGTCGCCCTCGGCGGGAAGACCGTCGGGGATGTCACCGAACTTTCCATCGCCCGCTCCTACCTCGAGGCCTCCGACGCGGACATCTCGGACATGCAGGACCAGATCGAGATCATCGACAAGGCCAAGGCCGACGGGAAGGAACCCGACTACATCCCGGCGGTCTCCGCCCTCGGCGGCGGCATCGGCACCTACCGCACCGTCAAGAAACTCATCCCCAAGGAAGAAGCGATGGTCGCGAAGCGCGCGGGCGTCATCGCCAGCTGGGTCCGGTCCGTCGGCGATTTCCGCAGCGCCCACGAACTCGACGGCCAAGATCAGCCTTCGCTCCAGAACGCCGAGGCCATCGAGGAACTCCTGCGGGCCCTGAAGAAGGAAACCCTCGCGCTCGAGGAAACCATCGCCGACCAACGCAAGAAGCAGGAAGAACTCCGCAACGTCATCCGGGAACTCGCCAAGCGCATCCCGCCGGACAAGCTCCCGCAGAACGCCGAAGGCGAGGGGGATGACGACGAGAATTTCCTCCCCGAAGGGATGCAGAAGCCGAAGAACGGTACGGGCGGGCAGACCGAGCCGCGCGAAGGCGCCGAGAAGCGCATGACCGAGCAGGAAGCCCGCAGCTCGCTCGAAAGCCTGAAGGGCGAGTTCGGCCGCAAGATGCCGACCAGCGACAAACCCGGCAACGGCCCCGGCGGGAACAAACCTTCGAGCGAGGCGAAGAAGAAGGATTACTGAGATGCGCGCCTTCTTCGCCATCCTCGCCGCTTTCGTCGCGCCGAGCCTCGTCCAGGCCGAGAACCACGTCACTTGGGAAATCACCCCCCCGGTCTGCGGGCCGGGCCAGCCGTTCCGCCTCCAGGTGCGGATCGAGTCCGACGATGTCCTCGGCCCGGCCAATCAAGTGGGCAAGGAAATCAAGCCGCCACGCGGCATGGCGCTCCGTTTTTCCGGCCAGTTGTTCCGGGCCAACGCCACGGAGGCCACGCTGAACTTCTCGGGCGTCGCCCCGGAAGACGAGGGGACCTACGTGCTGCCGGGCTTCAATGCGCGCTTCCCCTCGCAGGTCGTGGCCGTGCCCGCCATCACCCTCATCGTCAGCGGCAAGACCGGCTACCGCAAGGAAGGCCGCGCCCGCGCCGAGCTCGTCCTGCCCGACCGCACCTTTTACGTCGGCGAAAAGATCGCCGGTCGCGTGGTCATGCGCGGCAGCGAACAGGAGACGGTGACGGGGACGTTCGGCCTCGAATGCGAGGCCGAGGGCTTCAACTTCCAGACGGAAGGTTCGGCTTTCACCCAACCCCTGCAGGACGGACTTGGCCTCGCGAAAACCTTCGACCTCACGCCGATCCGCGCGGGCCAAGGCGAATTCAACCTGAGCGGGATCATGCTCGTGAACACCGGCGACCGGATCAGCTCGCTCAGCACGTCCGGCCGGGACCGGCCGTTCAACTTCCGCCGCAAGCTCACCGTTGAGCACGTCCCGGAAACGGGTCGCCCGGCCGACTGGGGGGGCTCCATCGGCAAACTGGATGCCACGCCGCCCGACCTCTCCAACCGCTTCCCAGAGGTCGGGGAGCCGATCAAACTCAAGCTCACGCTCGTCGGCGAAGGCAATTTGGAACGGATCGTCGCCCCCGAGCTCCCCGGCTCGGACAGCTGGGACATCGCCTTGGCCTCGGAGCTGCGCCAGCGCCGCAGCGAAGGTCGGCGGACCTTCATCTACACGCTGGTCCCGCGCCTTCCCGGCGACCTCAAGACCCCCGTGATCCGCTTCGCGACCTTCAACCCGGACAGCAAGAAATTCGAGTCCGTCGAGTTCATCTCCGTCGCGGTGAAGGTCAGCGGCAACGCCCCCGCCAAGGTCGAACTGGTCACGATGGACCCCTCGGCCAAGATCGGCGCCCCGGCGGCCAAAATGATCACCGGCCTGCTCACGCCCACCGTGGCCGCGGGCACGAAGGGCGTCGCGAAGATCGAACCCCTCGCCGCCTCCCAGCCGTTCTGGCTCTCCAACTCCGCCGCCTTGGTGACCCTCCTGCTGGCCACGTTGGTCATCAGCGTGGTCGGTTACTTCGCGGCCCATCCCGAGATCTTGATCCGACGCCGCGCGCGGGGCGCCCTCCGGCGGCACCGCGCCGCCGCCCTGGAGGCGCAACGACGCCAGGATTACGCCGCCTACGCCCGGGCCATCACCCAAGGCCTGCGCGCCGGCGCCGCGCCGCTCCTCCAAGCCGAGCCGTTGGCGCTGACGCAAAGCGACATCCTCCGCGCCTTGCCCTCGGCGAACCTCACCCTCTTGACCGCCGTCTTCCTCGCGGCGGATGGCGCGAAATACGGCGCCAAAGATGGCGCGCAAGCCATCGCCGAAGACGCGCAACTGCAGGCCATGCTCAATACCTTGGAGGCCCAACTATGAGCCGTTTCCTGACGCTGCTGGGACTTTGCTTCTGGGGGGTGACCGCGCCCCTGCGGGCCGGCGTGGGCGAAGCCGCCTACGAACGCGGCGACTACGTCGAGGCCCTCCAAACCTGGCGCGCCCAGGCCGAACAGAACGGCGTCACCGCCGAATTGCTCGCCGCCATCGGCAACGCCGAGTGGAAGTTGGGACATAAAGGACGCGCGATGATCTGCTGGGAACGCGCCTTGCTCCTGAGCCCACGCAATCCCGTCGCGCTGGCGGGGATCAAGCACGCGCAAGGTGCCGGCGGCACGGATCGGCCGACGCAAACTTGGTCCGAGAACTACGCCGCCTTCCTCGGCGCCGACCTCTGGCTCATCCTCGGGGCGCTGGGCTTCTGGGGCACGCTCTTGGCGGTCCTCGTGCCGAAGCTTCGCCGCCAGCCGATGGGTGACTGGACGCAACGCATCCTCATCACCAGCGCGACCTTGTTCGCCCTGAGCATCCCGGGACTTTACGGGGCCTACACCCTCGCCAGCCGGGCGGTGGTGCGCCGCACCGACGTCGCCGTCAAGTTGACCCCGACGGTCCTGGGCGAAGCCTTGAATGGGACGGCCGAAGGGGATGTCCTCCGCACGGGTCGCAAGTTCAACGGCCACACCTTCATCACTTCCGCCGACGGCAAGGGGGGCTGGGTGAAGTCGACCGAACTTGAACCCATCTGGGGCGGGGGCTTGCCGATCAACCTCGACCAGATGCAGGCCCCTTAAGGGTTTGTCCTTGGACAATTTCGGGTCGCGGGTTTGGATAAACCCGTGCGCATCCTCGATCGCCATGTCTTGACCGAGACCGCCGTTGCCGGCGGCGTGGCCTCTGGGGCGTTCATCTTCGTGCTGGCGGCCGGCAACGTGCTCAGCCAAATCGCCGCCGCCATCGCCGCCGGCCGCGTCACCGCGTTCGAGGGACTGGAATTGATCGGCCTGCTCTTGCCGGGTCTCATCCCATACGTGCTCCCGATGGGCATGCTCACGGGCGTGCTCATGGCCTTCGGCCGGATGGGGGCGCAACACGAGCTGACGGCCATGAAGGCGGGGGGCTTGAGCCTGCTCCGCATCGCCGCCCCGGCCCTCTTCCTCGCCGCCGGGTTGGCGCTCGCGGCCGCCTGGATCAACCTCGAGGTCGCCACGCGCTCCAACGATGAATACCGCCGCATCCTGATGGGCTCGGTGAAGGAGAATCCGGCCAGCCTCATCACGCCGGGGGAGATCAACCGCCAGTTCAAGGGCCTGATCATCCAGGCGCGCGAACGCAATGGGCCCGTGCTCCGCGACCTCTGGATCTGGCGTCTCGACGCCGAGGGGCGGCTGTTCGAGACCATCCACACCGCCGAAGGCCGCCTGACGAAGGTCGATAAGCCCGACGGTTCCGCGGTGCTGCGCCTGGTCGCCATTTCCGCCCAGGTCGATACCCGCCGGCCGGGCGACGATGGCTTCAAATTCCCCTCCGTGACCAAGGAGGCGGGGCAGGCCCCGTTGGAATTCCCGGTCAGCGGCGTCTTCAAGGAAGGCAGCGGCTACGAGAAGAAGCTGCGGTGGCACACGACGTCGGAATTGCTCGCCCTCATGGACAAGGGCTGGCAGGTGCCGCCGAACGCCACGCCCGCCCAAATCGCCGAGGGCCGGATGATGCCGCGGACGCAGCTCATGTCGCATCTCGCCTCCGCGTTCTCCATCTTCTCGCTGGCCCTGCTCGCCGTGCCCTTGGCCGTGCGCGTCGGCCGCTCCGAAACGTTCGTCAACGCCGCCGTCGCCCTCGCCGTAGCGCTGAGCTACTACGTGCTGAGCTCCGCGGCGGCGTGGGTCAAGAACCCGGTCTACCGCCCCGACCTGCTGGTCTGGCTGCCCAACCTGATCGTCATCATCGTGGCGGTCGCGCTGCTCCGCCGCGCCTCCAAGCACTGAGCGCTCAGCGGTCGCGCTTGTACCAGCGGAAGAACGCCAAGGCCATGTTGACCAAGGCGAAGACCTCGTTGAAGCCCTTCATGATGGACGCGCCGAGGATCATGTCCGCGGTGGCGGACAGCGAAGTGATCCGCGGGGCCAGTCGATAGGTCTCGTAGATGGGGTGCTCGCCGAAGATGAGCACGGCCCAGATGGGCAGGTCGGCGATCATCAGGAGGAAACAGTAGATCATGGCCCCGCCGAAGCCGATGCGCGGCAGGATGCGGGAGCGGGACACGAGCGGCCAGACCATGAGGATGGCCGGCAGGAACATCGACCAGTGCTCGATGACGTGCAGGGTGCGGTCGCTCAAGGCGGCTTCATACAGTTCCGGAAAGTGCCACACCGAAAAATTGAAGTTGAAGATCAAGCCGGCCACCAGCGGATGCACCAGGAAGCGGGCGACCTTGAGCAACCGCGGGCGGGCCTCCAGGAACGGATCCGTCAACTCCGGCGGGAGGCCGAGGACAATCAGCGGGGCCGCGATGTAGATGAGCAGCATGTGCTGCAGCATGTGGGCGGAGAAGAGGAAGGCTTCGCCGATCTGGTCGAGGGGGGAACCCACCGCGATATAGGCGACCACGACGCCCAGGTGGAAGTAGATCGCGTGGTTTCGCGGGTAGGCCGCCAACCCCGGCGCGCAGCGGGCCCGCAGCGGGCCGCAGGCCAGCGCATACGCCCAGGACACGCCGACCACGAGGAGTAGCAGGAGAGGCTCGGTGTGCCAGTGAAGCGGTACGGTCATTTGGGTTTGCTGAGCTTCAATACCCAATCGGGATCCGGCTCGGCCGCAAACCCGGAGAACCGATGGTTGCGGCGGAGCGCCCCCGCTGAGCGAGCGAACCCGAAGGCGCTCGGGTCATGGCCGCTCCCCGCAGGTCCCTTGCGTTGGGAGGATGGCCACATCCCACCCTTGGCGCCAAACCTGGGCCGCCTGCGCGACCCTCGGAAAGCAGGAGGCCCTTCCCGCCGGCACCCTGCACCGATGCACAGGCAAGCCAACCGGAAGAGCCTCAGCCGGCGCATCGGCCGGGATTAGCTGAACCACTTCGTATCGATATCCTGAACGGAGAACAGCGCCAGGACCGCCGCATAGGTCGCGAACGCGAGCACCATGCCGCACATGAAGATCCAGAACAGGAGCTTGTGGTCGTAGATCAGGTGCATGAACCACAGGATGACCGCGAAGAACTTGATGGCGGACATCAGCGAGAGCGCCGTCAGGATGACCGACATCGGCATGGGGAGGAAGATCAGGACGATCTCCGCGCCGGTGATGGCGGCCAGCCAGAGGGCCAGCGTGATGAAGTGGTGGTAACGGCGGACTTCTTCGGCGAGGAAGTCAGGGTCGTGGGCGACGGCTTCGGACATGGCTTAGGGAGAGCTTGGGGGTTATTGGGCGAGCGGCAGACCCGTCCCCCAGAAGCCGCTCGGCCCGAGGTATTCGACGAGGTAGACGACGGTGAAGATGATGATCCAGACGATGTCGACGAAGTGCCAGTAGAGGCCCGCGACTTCCACGTCCAGGCCGCCCATGTGGCCGGTCAGCTTGCCGGTGAAACTATAGAAGTAGAGGAGGATGAGCCAGAGGATGCCGATGGCGACGTGCGTGCCGTGCGTGCCGGTCAGGACGTAGAACGTCGAGCCGAAGACGCTGTTCTGGATGGTCAGGCCCTCATGGAAGAAGTGGGTGAACTCGTAGACCTGGCAGCCGAGGAAGATGAGGCCGAAGAAGATCACCCCCAGCACGTTGCGGCGGAACGACTTCAATTGGCCCTTGTGCATCGCGGACACCGCGAGCGCCATCAGGAACGACGACATCAGCAGGATGAACGTCGAGAAGGACGTCAGCTCGATGTTGAAGAGCTTCTGGATGAACTGCTGGTGGCCTTCGGCGTCGGTGAAGCCCGTCGGGTAGAGCTTGCGGTAGAGCAGGTGCGTCGAGATCAGCGTCCCGAAGAACATGCAGTCCGAAGCGAGGAACAGCCACATGATGAGTTTCTTGTGGTCGATCCCCGTGGAGGTGGGAGCGTGCGCGTGGGTCGCGTCGGCGGCTTGAGACATGGTGCTGAAGATTGGAAGTGGCGAGGGAGGTGATCAGTAGGCCGAGGATTCGGCCTTGGCCTGGGCGGCTGCGCCGTGCGGATCGGACGGGGTCTTGAGCATGTAGCCGCCGGGACCTTCGAGGGCCCAGAGCCAGATGCCCATGAACATGACGCCGAGGCCGGCGATCACCATCCAACCGGCGTGGGGCATCCCCATCGCCATCATCGGCATCCCGAAGCCGATGATGAGGAAGCCGAAGCCCGCGAGGAGCGGGAACCAAGACTGGCTCGGCATGTGGACGCCGGCTTCGCCGCCGTCGTTCTCGTAGGTCAACTTGTGCACGCCATGCTTGTGCTCGAAGAACACGTCGCGAGAGGCGACGATCGGGCTGCGCGCGAAGTTATACTCCGGCACCGGGGACGGGAGGGACCATTCGAGAGTACGGCCGTTCCAGGGATCGCTGGCGCACTTGACGCCCTTGAACGCGGTGTAGACCAAGTTCACGAAGGCCAGGAAAACGCCGATCCCGAGGATGAAGGCACCGATGGTCGCGACGTAGTTCCAGGTCTCCCAACCGTTGCCGGCATGGTAGGTGTGGGTACGGCGGGGCATGCCGGCGAGGCCGAGGTAATGCATCGGGCCGAAGGCGAGGTTGAAGCCCAGGATGACCATGCCCGAGGCGAGGTAGGCGATGCCCGCGTTGGGCATTCGGCCGAAGATCTTCGGGAACCAGAAGTATAGGCCGGCCATCAGGCCAAGGAGCACGCCACCGAGGAGCACGTAGTGGAAGTGCGCGATGACGAAGTAGCTGTCCTGCTGCTGGGAGTCCGCCGGGGCGGACGAGTGCATGACGCCGGAGAAACCGCCGCACATGAACATCCAGATGAACCCGAGGGCGAGGACCATCGGCGGGGTGAAGCGGATGCGACCGCCCCAGATGGTGCCGAGCCAATTGAAGATCTTCACGCCCGTCGGCACGGCGATGGCCATGGTGAGGAGCGAGAACGCGGCGGTCGGGATCGGGCCGAGACCCGTGGTGAACATGTGGTGGCTCCAGACGGCGAAGCCGAGGAAGCCGATGACCGCGCCCGAGAACACGATGATCGGGTAGCCGAAGAGGGCCTTCCCCGTGAAGGTCGGCAGGATTTCGGAGACGATGCCCATCGCCGGGAGGACGAGGATGTACACTTCCGGGTGACCGAAGATCCAGAAGAGGTGCTGCCACAGGACGGGCTGGCCACCGGCGGAGGGATTGAAGAAGTTGGCGCCGAATTGGCGGTCGAACATCAGCTCGATCAAGGCGACGGTGATGGCCGGGAAGGCCAAGATGATGAGGATCGAGGTGACGAGCGTCATCCAGGTGAACACCGGGAGGCGCATCATCGTCATGCCCTTGGCGCGCATGTTCACGATGGTGCAGATGAAGTTGAAGGAGGCCGCCAGCGAGGCGATGCCGAGGATCTGGATGCCGATGATCCAGAAGTCCGTGCCGACGCCGGTGAAGCGCGGGGCCTGGAGGGCGGCGTTGGCCTGTCCGAAGGTGCCCGAGAGCGGCGCGTAGCTGAACCAACCGTTGGCCGGGGCGAAGTCGGTATAGACCAAGGCCTTGTGCCAAGCGAAGTTGTCGAACCAACCGGCGAGGTGGGCGAATTCGAAGAGCCAGCTGCCGTTGAGCACCATGGCGCCGGCGACGAACGTCCAGAGCGAGAAGGCGTTCAGGCGGGGGAACGCCACGTCGCGGGCGCCGATCTGCAGCGGGACCAGGAAGTTGAAGAACGCGGCCGAGAGCGGCATGACCCCGAGGAAGATCATCGTGGTGCCGTGCATGGTGAACAGCTGGTTGTACATGCGCGCCGTGACGAAGTCGTTGTCCGGACGGGCCAACTGCGTGCGGATGGCCAAGGCCTCGACGCCACCGATGAGGAAGAAGAGCATCGCGAAGGCACCGTACATGATGCCGAGCTTCTTGTGGTCGACGGTGGTCAACCAGTCGAACAAGCCGCGGGTGCGGTCGGGGCGGAAGAGGCCGAGGTCGCTGCGCTCAGGCGCGAGCTCCATCTTGTCGGCGACGGGGGCGTGGTGCGAATCGTGGGACATCTGCGTAAGGGTTCGGAAGGGTTACTTCAGGGTGAGGAGGTATTCGGCGAGGCAGTCGAGTTCCTCGGCGGTGAACTGCTGCTTGGAAACGTTGAGGCCAGCGACGTTGAACATCGCGTAGTAGTGCATGCGGTTGCCCGGCTTCACGTCCTTCGTCGGCTTGCCGTTGGCGTCGAGCGAGGTGCCCGATGAGCCGATCCACTTGATGAGGTTGGCCTTGAGCGTGGCGGGGTCGACGGGAACCGAGGCTTCGGTGTTCTGCTCCTGCTTCTCGAGCGCGAGCTGCGCCTTCGGGTCGCGGTTGTCGAGCCAGGCGCCGGCCATCGACTTACGCGAGGCGACGTGCGTGAGGTCGGGTCCGAACATCCCCGCGCCGAATTGGCCGGAGACGTTGTGGCACATCGCGCAGGTCTTGGCGGCGAAGATTTCCTTGCCCTTGGCGGCCTTGGAGCCCGGCGTCGGCTCAGGGGCGGGCGCCTTCTGGGCCTTCACCCAAGCTTCAAACGCGGCGGGCTCGACGACTTCGCAACGGAAAAGCATGTAGGCGTGGGAATCGCCGCAGAACTCGGCGCACTGGCCGTAGTAATGGCCGACCTGGTCGGCTTGGATCCACATGATGTTCTTGCGGCCCGGCATGAGGTCGACCTTGCCGGCGATCTTCGGGATCCAGAACGAGTGGATGACGTCTTCGGAGCGCAGGTTGATGCGGACGGCCTTCCCCTTGGGGATGACGATCTCGTTCGGGACGGTGTGCTTGGCGTCGCTGGTCAGGCCGAGCTGCGGGTATTCGAAACGGAACCACCACTGCTTGCCGATCACGTCGATCTCCAACACCTGATCCTCGACGGCCTTAGGGTAATTTTCCTTCCCGTCGGCGCCGACGCGCGGATACCAAGCCGAGAGCTTCGAGGTCGGCACGGCTTCAGCCGGGACGTCGTGCGTGTACCAGATCGCGCTCAGGGTCGGGATCGCGATGAAGACGAGCGCCCCGATCGAAGCGGTGATCAGGCCGATTTCGATGAGCGGATTGCCGTGGCCTTCTTCGACGATGGCGGGCTTGTTTTCGTCGCCGGGCCGGGCGCGGAAGCGGATGACGGCATACACGAGCAGGCCACCGACCAAGGCGAAGAGGACGACGACGAGGTACACCGTGTCCATGAAAACATCATACTGCATCTGGGCGACCGGACCCTTGGGATCCAGGGTCGACTGGCGCACCGTGAGGTCCTCCTTGGAGCAACCGCTCAAAAGGAAGAGGCAGACAGGGGCGACGAAAAGGGCGACCCGTTGGAAAAGACGAGAAAACATGGGTGAAGCGTGAAGTGCGAACTGCTCGGAAAGTCGTAAAAAAATCGTTATTTGCAAGCCCCGCCCTCTAGTAAGGGCACAAACTTACCTAGGGTCGTGCATCGCTTGGGATAACTTTTTTCAAGTCATTGTTTGTCAGTTATTTATGAATTTATTAATCCTATGAAGGACGCTAATGTAAATCAAGGGGTTCGCTTCTACCCCTTAGGAGGCTTGGAGGTTGCACCCAATCCGCCGCCGCTTACCCCCTCCATCATGTCTTGGCGCAGCCCTCATGGCACCCCCCTCCCCTCTTGGCGCGAGCGGACCCTTCTCATGGGAATCCTCAACCTGACGCCGGACTCGTTTTCCGATGGTGGCCAGCTAACCACCCCCGAAGACGCCCTCCGCCAAGCCGAGGCCTTGATCGCCGCCGGGGCCGACGTCCTCGACCTTGGCGCCGAATCCACCCGGCCAGGCAGCCAACCCATCACGGCAAACGCCGAGCTCGACCGCCTCTTGCCAACCTTACGCCTCCTCCGGCGCCGCCTGCCCAAGACCCCGCTTTCGATCGACACCTATAAAGCGGAGGTCGCCGCGGCCGCGCTCGCCGAGGGCGCCGACGTGATCAACGATGTCGAAGGAGCGCGGCACAACCTCCAGGGTGACGAGTCGCCGATGGCCCGTGTTTGCGCCCGCGCCGGCTGCCCGCTCATCCTCATGCACCGTCGAAAAGAGGCCAATTATAAGGACTTTTGGCCAGAAATTCTGCGCGATCTCCAGGGCTCCCTCCGCCTGGCCACGCAGGCCGGCATCCGTCCCGAGCAACTGTGGACCGACCCCGGCTTCGGCTTCGGGAAGACGCCCGCCCAAAACCTGATGCTCGTCCGCAACCTCTCGCAACTCGCGGCCCTCGGCTTTCCCGTGCTGCTCGGAACCAGCCGTAAATCGACGCTCGGGTTGGTGCTGGGCGAAACCGATCCACTCCAGCGCGAGGTCGCTCACCACGCCACGGTCACGTGGGGCATCGCTCAAGGTTGCGCGATGATCCGGGCGCATGACCTCGCCGCGCTCCAACCCGTGGTGCGCTCGGCCGACGCCCTCCGGCGCGGCCCCAACTGGTCCGCAGGCTAAATCGTCCAAGGGAGCCAGCAATCGGACTTGAACCGATGACCTGCCGCTTACAAGGCGGCTGCTCTACCAACTGAGCTATGCTGGCGATTCCCGTGGGTTGAGGAGTGTTTTCGGGCGACGGAGGCTGTCAACCTTGGGCCGAGGGTCGTTTTAGGGGTTGAACCCCGGGTCCTTTTCAACGGAGATTCCTCTCCTATCCCCGCACCATGCGTCTCCCCGTATCCCTCCTCGTTCTTTGCGCCGGTATCACTGGTTGCACGACCTCCGTTGACCCCGCGCTCGTTGACACGATCTCGGTCACTTCCAATCCGCCGAGCGCGGCGGTCCGACTGAACGGCGTCGCCGTGGGTCGCACGCCGACGACCGTCACGCTGGATCGCAACTCCAATTACGAACTCGCCGTGGGCAAAGGCGGCTACTCCCCTGAGGTGACTTACCTCAAGCCCGCCCTCCGCAGCAACGACAAGGGCTCCATGGATTTCGGCTTCCCCTCCAAGGTCAACATCACCCTCACCAAGCTGCCTGCCGCCGGTGAAGTTTCCGTACCGGAAGGCGACGAGGCCGAGTTCAAGGGTCTGGTCAAGAAGGCCAATGGCGAGCCCCTCGAAGCTTCCGGCTCCCTCAAGAGCGATATCGCCGCCGTCATCGAAGCCTCCCAAAAGGTGAAGGCCGCCCTCGCCGCCCGCGAAGCCACCGCCAAGACCAAGCTCGAAGCGATCAGCAAGGCCCTCGAGGAAACCCGCGCGTCCGCCGCGAAGGGTACGGATGCCGCCGCTGAAGCCAAGATCACCGAAGCCGAAGCCAACCTCAAGGCCGCCATCGCCGAACGCGACTCCGGCGCCTCCGCCCAAGCCGCCGCCACCCTCGCGAAACTCGAACAGCGCCGCGCCAACCTCGAAGCCAGGATCGAAACCGCCAACGCCAACGAGCTCGCCCAGCAGGTGGCCGCCGCCAAGGCCGAAGTCGCCGCGGCTCTCGCCGCCTCCGACGCCAAGATCGCCAAGGCCCAAACCGACCTCGCCGCCGCCCGTGGCGCCACGAACGGCAAGACGGCCGCCGAACGCGTGAGCGAACTGGAAGCCCAGTTCAACGCCGAGAAGTCGGCCCTCTCCGCCGCCCAACAGAATTCCCAAGACGTCCTCAAGGCCCTCGCCAGCCGCAACGAAGAGCTGACGAAGCTCGCCTCCGGCGGCGTCCAGGAAGCCAAGGCCGAAGCCGCCAAGCAGCTCGCGTCCATCCAGCAGGCCCTCGAAGAACAGAAGGCCGCCGTCGGTAAGGCCGCCCAGGAACGCGACGAAGCCAAGGCTGCCGCCGACAAGGCGCTCGCCGCCGCCCAAGCCAACGCCGACAAGGCCCTCGCCACCGCCAAGGATGAGTCCGACAAGAAGTCCGCCGAACTCGCCAAGCAACTCGAACAGGCCAAGGCCGACAGCAAGGCGGAAGCCGCCGCGGTCGCCGAAAAGGCGCTGGCCGACGCCAACGCCAAGCTCGCCGCCGCCGAAAAGGCGCTCGCCGACGCCAAGGCCGGCGCCGACAAGAGCATCGCCGAACTCCAAGCCGACGCGGCCAAGCAGGTCGCCGCCGCCAAGACCGAAGCCGAGAAGGCCCTCGCCGACGCCCAGAAGGCATCTGCGGACGCCCAGGAAAAGGCCACCGCTGAGAAGGCCGCCGACAAGGCTGCCACCGAAAAGGCCTTGGCTGACGCCCGCCTCGACGCCGAAGCCAAGCTCGCTGAAGCGACCAAGGGCGCCAAGGAAGCGATCGCCGAATCCAAGCGCCGCATCTACGCCGAGCGCAACGCCCGCGTCGCCCTCCTCGAACTCCGTCTCCGCTCCAAGGCCATCAGCGAAGAGGAGTACAAGGCCCAGCTCGCCGACCTCCGCAAGGAATTCGCCCAGTAAGCACCT
>DBCN01000085.1 GCA_002293065.1 Opitutia bacterium UBA957 | reverse complement strand
GGATAGGGGATAGGGGATTGGGGATAGGGGATTGGGGGATGGGCGCGATTGCGTCGCGTCCATCCGCCGTCTAGTGCAGATTGCCGATACGTCTGACTATCGTTCAAGGTTCCGTCGGTGAGGCCGTAGCGATGCCCTCAGCGCGCAGCAGCTTCTGCCTTGGCCTTCACGTGGTTCATCACGCGGAGCTGGACCTGCGAGACGATCTGACGAGTCCAGAGGTTCCAGTAAGTGGCGGGTGCAATCGTCAGGAGGTAGCGGCTATTACCCGTCAGGCGGGTGCGACCGTCGGGCAGGGCTTCGAGGCGGAAGCCGCCTTCTAGGCTGGCGTAGGTCCCATGAAGGTGTGCGGCCTCGAGTTCACGCCCGAAGAACGTCGCTTCACGCATGGTCGCCGGCGTGTCGAGGACGACGAACTGGAGTTCCTGTTCCGGCTTCCAGACGGTGATGCGTTCTGGCATGTCGCCGGTGCTGAGGCGGCAGACGCGCGCGGCGCCGACGCCGCCTTCGCCGACCACGTAGGTCTCGAGCGGGTGGGCGACGCCGAATACGAAGAGCGGTTCGGTCGGAGCCGGCAGGTCACGGATATCCTTGAGCTGTTTCCAGACTTCGGCGGGGGAAGCCTGGATGATGACCTCGGAGGTGACGACGTCCTCGAGGGGAGCCGGGGGCGCGAAAGTTTCGCCGACGGCACAGACGATGACCGTCAACCAAGCGGCCGAGTGCACGCGGAGATTGGCCGAAGGGTCGGTCAGGTAGGCCAGCCAGTAGCCCAACATGGCTCCGATGACCGCCAGTAGGGCGACCGCCGGCGTTACCATGATCATGCAGATGATGCCTTCCATGGCGGCGAAGCCCAGGATCGTCAGGATCGCGCTCAAGGTCAGGAACGCCGCGCCGATGCTTTGGCCCTGGGTGCGGCCGGCACGTCCGGAAAGAAAGCCCGCCACGCCAGCGGTCACCAACGGCAGCACCACCAGCAGGGATAGGCTCAGGTATTTCTGTGGGTTTAGTTGTGGGAAGATTTTCTGTTCGGTTAAAGTGGTCAGACCGAAAAACATGGTCCAGCAGAGCAGCGCCGGGATCGCGAGCTGTCCGGCGAGCCGCTCGGCCGTGCCGGCCTGGGGGCTTTCGTCATCATCCTTGGCGATGGTGAGCCAGAGCGCGACGCCGACACCCAAGAGCGGGACGCAGCTGAGCAGGGCCCAGAGGGCCGGGAAGTCCGAGCGCACGCGTACAGCCCGCAGGAACGCGAGCCAACCCGTCAGCAGCAACGCGATCACAGCAACGCCGATGACGATGTATTGGTAAGGGTCGTAGGGCGGCGAGAGGACGATGTTTCGGTTGACGAGATTTCTGCCGGAATCCCAGAGCGCTGGGGTGAAGCGGAAGACCAGGAGCGAGTTCAGCAGAAACGCCAGCGGCAGGCCGGTGAACAGATACTTGGCGCGGCTGGGGAAGGCGGGACGCTCCGAAGCGGTGGCTGGCATGGGCGCAGTCTTTCAATCCCTCGGTAGCAGGCAAGCGGAAGACAATCGGCCGCCGCCTTATTAGCGGTCGCGTGCTTCACCGGCCGACGTTCTAATCGAAATACGGAAGAAACACTATTTTGCCGCTGGGGTCGCTGGCGGGGACAAATGCGCGGGGTCGCGCGACCAAGCATCCAGTTGGGCGACATCGAGTTTGGCGGCCAAGATGTAGGGGGGTAGGCCGCGGCCCTCGGGGTGGTTCGGGTGCTTGGATCCCAGCGAAAGTTCCCAATGCCCATAGGTCAGCGCGAGCACTTGGCCGTTGGGAAGCAGTTCGACGCCGGTATACCCGCAGTCCCCGATGTTGTTGTTGGTCGAATTGCCGTAATTGCGCCGGAGGTGTACCCGGTATTGCCCTTCGCGGCCGGCTTCAAGGTCTTGGAACGTCCCGACCCAGGCGACCCAGTCGCCGTGGCTTGGATTGCCCGGGTTCAGCGGACTGTAGTCGCGCATGAAGACCATCGTGCGGCCATCCGGTAGGTTGACGGCCTCATGGCGGTGTCCGGTCAACGCCCCCGGCAGTTCGCGCGGGTCCGTCCAGGTGAGCCCCGCGTCATCGGAGAAGGCCACCATCGCGTTGGTGAGACGTTTTTCGGGGCGGAAGAGCAAGGCGAGGCGCTTCCCATCCGGTCGCGTCACGAGACCCGCTTCGCAGAGGCCGGCGCGCTGCGCCTGGGTGCGCCCTTCAGCCGAAGCGTAGTCGATGCGCTTGAGCTTTTCGAAGACGATGGTCGGCGTTTCGTTGCCGTCCGACCGCAGGGCGACGTCCACCGTATAGTTATCGAAGGCGAAGTCATGGAAGACCCCGCGCCAACGGGGCTCAGGTCCGGGTACGGGCCAGAGGGACGCCAGCGCCACGATGATGCCCTTGGTGCCGGTCAGTTTCCACTGTTGTCGCGCCGACCAGGTCGTGCCGCGGTCGTCGCTCCACATCCATTCGAGCACGCCCTTGGCCGGTTGGCAGGTCACCAAGAGCACACGCTCGCGGCCTGCGGGGAGATCGAGGCGGTAAAGCGTCGGGGTTTCCTCGACCCGTTGGGCGGGGATCGCCACCGGTTGCCACGTCGCCCCGGCGTCGGGGCTGCGTCGGAGGATCAGGTTCCCTTTGCCATGACCATCTGGATACGCGACCAGCACGGTCTGCCCGTCGCGGAAGCGCACCGTCGACGGATGGCCCAGGTAGGACTTGCGCCGTTCGACCGTGGTGAAGCCCGTCGCTTGCTTGGTCAGGTCGACCATGGGGAGCGCGTAATCGCGGCGGGCCTCGCCGGCGAAGACGGTGGCGACCGTGCAGGCTAGGGCCAAGATACGGGAGTGCAGGGACATGCGGTGGCGGGGTGGAAGGACTTTGCGGGGTGTGGTGGCGCGTGCCAAAGCAATTTATGGCCATCGTGGGGTTTCGCTTTGCCCGCCGCTCGCCGGTTATCTTAATGACCGCATGCGCCCCCTTCTTTGCTTCTTGCTGACCCTCCTGAGTCTCGGTGCCGCGGAGCGTTCGCCGGTCACGGTCTATCTGCTGGGCGGGCAATCCAACATGCAAGGCCTCGGTAAGATCGCCGAGCTGCCGGCGGCGGATTTGGCCGTGCTTCCGGGCGTGTTCTTCTGGAACGGCAAGGCCTTCGAACCGCTGCAGGTCGGCAAGACGAAGCTCTCGACCCGGGCGGCGGAGTTCGGCCCAGAAGTCGGTTTCGTGCGCGGCCTACGCTCCGCTGGCGTGCAGGGCGATGTCTACCTGATCAAGCATCACCTCAGCGGTCAGCCCCTCGATGCCGGTTGGAGCAACGCCAAGTGGGAAGGCCCCGAGGCTGGTCCGAAGCGCGCGACTTTCTATCCGGGCAAGGATGCGGCCGACCCCAACGTCGGACTGCATTTCTTGGCTTGGCAGAAGATGAACACGGCGGCCTTCGCGGCCTTGCGGGCGGATGGTAAGGAACCCGTGGTCAAAGGCATCGCCTGGGTCCAGGGGGAGGCCGACGCCAAGCATGAGGTTTCGGCCCAGCGGTATCCCGCGACCCTCGCGTTGCTTCGTCAGCGGTTGATCGGTGAACTTAAACTGAAGGCCGATGTGCCCTTCGCTTACGCGCAAGTCCTGCCGGCCGCCGGGGACGTCCCGCGTTTCGTGGCGCGCGATTTGCTCCGTCGCCGCATGGCTGAGGCCGACGAGGCTTCCCGGCATGCCGACGCCGTGCCGGGTCTCCGCATGGTGAAGACCGAGGGCTTCAGCGTCGTCGCCGACCACGTCCACTTCGATACGGCTGGCCAGCTCAAGCTCGGGGCGGCCCTCGGCGCAGCCTTGGCCAAGTAGGGCACGCGGAAAGCAGGGCGGGGTACTTGCGTTCGCCGGAAAAGCCTTTTTGGTGCGTAGGCATGTCCCGCTTCGACGCCGTCCGCGCCCGCATCGCTCCCGCTCGCCAGCGGCTTTTGGCGCATCCGCTCTACGCCCGCATGGACTCCCTGGCGGACGTCCAGTGCTTCATGGCTTCGCACGCCTTTGCGGTTTGGGATTTCATGTCGCTGCTCAAACGCCTGCAGCGCGAGCTCACCTGCGTCGAGGTGCCTTGGGTGCCGGTCGGCGACGCCGAGGTGCGTTATCTGATCAATGAAATCGTCTGCGGGGAGGAATCGGACGTCGACCCGCGCGGGGGGCGTATCGCGCATTTCGACCTTTACCTCCGCGCGATGGAAGAAGTGGGCGCCGACAGCACCGCGGTCCGTCGAGCTTTGGCCTCCGTCCGCGCCGGCGGGTCCACCCGGGAAGCCCTGCAACAGGCGGGCGTACCGGCCGCCGCGGCGGCGTTTTCGGGTGGCACGTTCGCGTTGGCGGGGACCGGGAAGATCCATGAAGTCGCCGCGGCGTTCACCTTCGGCCGCGAGGACCTGATTCCGGACATGTTCCCGGAACTCGTCGGGCGACTCAGCCGCGAGCACCCGGGACGATTGGATACCTTCCGTTATTACCTCGAGCGCCACATCGAAGTCGACGGCGGCCACCACGGGGCGATTTCCCTGCGCATGGTCGAACTCCTGTGCGGTGACGATGACCGCAAGTGGACGGAAGCCGCCCAAGCCGCGCAGCAGGCCATCGAGGCCCGCCTGCAGTTGTGGGATGGCATCGTGGCCCAGTTGGGCGCGGCCAAGTAAGCCGGTTTAGCGGGCTGGGTAGCCCTGCCACACCCATTCGAGGGCGGCGGGGAGCAGTTGGTTGCGGGCGGCCCCGAGGCCGTGGCCCGCGTTCTGGCAGAAGACGTATTGGTAGGCGTACCCCTTTTCCTTGAGCACCTTGGCCATGCGGTGGTTGGCCTCGACCCAGTCGTGCATCCCGTCGCGCATGACGTTCGGGTTATAATTATCGCGATCGCCCACGGCCATATAGAGACGGATCGGCTTCACCGGGTTCTGCGGGATCAGCGTGTCATGGAAGTCCCAAGCGCCCCCTGGGGTCTTCGGGTCGAAGGGCCACTGCTGGTTGACGAACGTGCCCGAGAGCGTGAGGACGCGGCGGAACCATTCCGGATGATACCACGCCATGATGAGCGCAGCGGAGCCGCCGGAGCTCGTGCCCATCGTCGCGCGGCCATCGGGGTCGGTCGTGAACTTCACGCCGTAGTTCTTTTCGACCTGAGGCAGGACCTCGAGTTGGATGAATTCGGCGAAGAGCCCCGACATCGTGTCGTACTCCTTGCCGCGTTCATGGCCTTGCGCGTCGCCGCCGCCGTTGGCGATCATCACGGTGATCATCGGCGGGATGCGCTTTTGCGCGATCAGGTTGTCGAGGATGCGGCAGAGCCCGAGGTCCGGCTTGCCCAGGCCAGGGCCATCATGCGTGACCATCAAAGGCGCCGCCGTGCCGGGCACGTATTGCGCCGGGATATGGACCGTGATGGTGCGCTTGTAGTCGATGACGTGCGTCTGGACGATGAGCGTCTTCGGGTTCTTCGGGTCGGGCGTGCCGAACTCCTTGCGGGCGATGCCGGGGTTGAAGCGCTGGCAGTCCTTGGAATCCATCTGGAACTGCTGCACCTTGCCCTGCGGGACGTTGGCGATGACCTTGGTCTCGGGCGCCGCGGTGTAGTCGGGTCCGACCACATAGTTGCCGTCGACTTTGACCGGAGGCGTGGCGCCAGGCTT
>DBCN01000143.1:1908-17147 GCA_002293065.1 Opitutia bacterium UBA957 | reverse complement strand
GCCCTTTACCCCGATTTCAACCCGGCCGTCGCCCTCGGCAAGGGGCTGTCGGGCTGTTTCAGCGTCCTTAACGCCGAGGGCAATGCCTGGTTGGCCTTCCAGCGGGAGTTTTCCTATTTAGCCCATTCAACCCCCCGCCTGGGCCTAGGGATCCTGGCACAGCTGTGCGGCGGGGCCTTGGCCGCTTGGGCCTTCCTGGCCATCTTCCCGGAAGAACGGTAGCCAAAAAGCGTGCCCGGGCTTGAGTCCGGGGCGGTTGCCATCAAGGTCGGGTTATGAATCCGCTCTTCGTCGCCCACAAGCATTACGGCACCCTCCTCCTTGCCCTCATCGCCGCCGTCATCTTGGTCGCCCTGATCAAGGGGCCCAACACCAAGTTCCAGCGCATCGTCACCGTCTTGGTCGACATCAACCTGGTCGTGGGTCTCTTTGCCATCCTCCAGGACGGCGCCCGCAACATCTCCTGGTTCCACGTCATCTTCGCCCTCGGTGCCGTCGGCCTCCTGCACGCTTCCGCCAAGAGCGAAGACCGCACGAAGGTCGTCCGCGGCTTCTCGATCGCGCTCGGCCTCCTGGTGCTGGCTTGGTCGGTCAACGCCTCGTGGGGTCCGGCCTTCTTCAAGGACACGCTCATGATCAAGTCCGCTCCGGCTGCCGTGGCTGCCCCTGCCGCCGTGGCGCCCGCCCCGACCGCGCCGATCACCCCGCCCGCCGCTAAGTAAGCGGCCTGCCCGCGGCTACGGCCCGCCTCACAAGTCTCCTTCATGTATCGCCTCGCCCTGAACATGCTCTTTGGAGATCGCGCCAAGCTGGCGATGCTCCTCTGCGGCTTGGCCTTCTCCGCCTTGCTCATGGCCCAGCAGACGTCGGTCTTCTTCGGCATCATGAGTTGGACGTATACGCCGGTCCATAACATCCGCGCGCCGATCTGGGTCAGCGACCCGATGGTCGAACAGGCGAATGACGCCAAGCCGATGCGCGACACCGATCTCTACCGGGTGCGCTCGGTCGATGGCGTGGCTTGGGCGGCGCCCTTGCATACGTCCTTCCTCCAGGCGCGCATGCAGGACGGCAACTTCAAGCTCATCACCATGGTGGGCATCGACGCGGACACCTTCGCCGGCGCGCCCGCGGTGCTCTCGCAAGGTCGCATCGAAGACCTGCGCCTGCCGAACACCGTCATCGTCGACGAATGGGGCGCGCAATTGATGGGCCGCGTCACGAAAGGCCCCGATGGCAAGGAGGTCGTGATCCCGCTGAAGGTCGGCGACACGTTCGAAGTCAACGACCTCGAGGCGCGCATCGTGGGGATCTGCAAGGTGCGGCGCGCGTTCACGGGCGGCCCCTTCGTCTACACGACCTACGACCGCACGAAGCTCTATACCCTTGGAGCGCGCCGTACCCTGAGCTTCATGTTGGTCGAGCCGCAACCCGGCATCGACCCCGCCCAGCTTTGCGCGCGCATCGAGGCCGACACCGGGCTCAAGGCATGGACGTCGGAGACGGTCATCTGGAGCTGGTCCGACCTCAGCCTCGCCCGCAATACGTTCTGGTGGTTCTGGAAGAACACGGGCATCCCGTTCTCGTTCGGCACGGCCGTCGCGCTCGGCCTCTTCGTCGGCATCGCCGTGTCCGGGCAGACTTTCTACTCGTTCGTCTTGGAGAACCTGAAGTACTTCGCCGCCATCAAGGCGATGGGCGCGGGCATGGGCGTCATCGCCCGCATGTTGCTGGTCCAAGCCTTCACCGCCGGCTTGCTCGGCTTTGGCCTCGGGGTCGGCATGGCCCAAGCCATCGGCCGCGCGATGATCGAGAAGGGGATGCCCCCGTTCGTCATGTTCCCGCAGATCTTCTGGGCCACGCTCGCGCTGGTGCTCGGCATCAGCCTCGTCTCCGCCATCATCGGCATCATCAAGGTCTCGCGCGTCGATGCCGCCACCGTTTTCCGCGGATGAGCACCCCAGCCACCCAGACCGTCGCCGTCCGCACCCGCGGCATCGACATGTTCTTCGGCGAAGGTGAGACCAAGGTCACCGCGCTCAAGCAGGCCGACTTCGAGGCCAATCGCGGCGAGCTCATCATGCTCGTCGGTCCCTCGGGTTGCGGGAAGACGACCTTGCTCTCCGTCATCGCCGGCACTTTGACCCCGCAGACCGGCACGGTCGAAGTGTTCGGCCAGCGCCTCGATGGCCTGAGCCAGGA
Source organism: Opitutia bacterium UBA957 (assembly GCA_002293065.1). GTDB lineage: Bacteria > Verrucomicrobiota > Verrucomicrobiia > Opitutales > UBA953 > UBA953. Next base: position 14,945 of record DBCN01000143.1, on the reverse strand, counting down.
GGAGCTCACCACCTTCCGCCGGAAGCACCTCGGCTTCGTCTTTCAATCCTTCAACCTGATCCCGACCCTCACGGTGCTCGAGAACGTCATGGTGCCTTTGCTCATCCAGGGCGCCGCGCAGGATGTGGCTGTCGCCAAGGCGCGCGCGATGCTGGAAAAGGTCGGCCTCAAGGGCCGCGAGGACGGGCGTCCGAACGCGCTCTCCGGCGGCCAGCAACAGCGCGTCGCCATCGCCCGCGCCCTGGTGCACGAGCCTTCGTTGCTCATCTGCGATGAGCCGACGTCCGCCCTCGATAAGGACACGGGCGCGCAGATCATGCAGATGGTCCGCGACCTCTCCCGCTCCCCCGACCGCTGCGTCGTCGTCGTCACGCACGACCATCGCATCTTCCGCTTCGCGGACCGCATCGCGGAAATGGAGGACGGGCGCATCCGGCGCGTCGTCGAAGACGCCAGCCTCCTCGACACCAACCACCTTTGAAATCCATGTTCCAGAAACGCTATCTCTTGGTCGCCTTGGCGATCGCCGGCGCCGCCGCCGCCCTCCAACTCACGCAAGGCACGGCCAGCGAGACGCCGACCCTGCCGCCTGCCTACGCCCCGGCCACCCGCGAGAAGGACGGCCTCATCGCCGCCGCCGGCCTCGTCGAAGCGGTCGCCGAGAACACGCAACTCGGCTCGCCGACCTCCGGCACCGTGCTCAAGGTCCACGTGAAGGTCTGGGACCAGGTGAAGGCGGGCGATCCCATCATCACCCTTGATGACCGCGACCTCACGGCCCAGCTGCAGGTGCAGCTCGCCTCCGTCACCGCCGCCGAAGCCACGGCGGAACGCGCCGAGGATGCCGCGCAACGCTGGACCGGATTGAAGGACACCGGCGCGGTCAGCGCCGGGGATCTGCTCTCCTATCAAGTCGCCGCGAAGGAAGCCCGCGCCCGGGTCGCGTTGGCCAAGGCCCAAGTCGGCCAGACGAAAGTCATGCTCGACCGCCTCGTGGTGCGTTCGCCGATCGACGCGACCGTGCTCCAGGTCAACGTCCGGGTCGGTGAGTTCGTTGCCGCCGGCCTCAAGGCTCCCGTGGTCCTCGGAGATATCTCGCGCCTGCAGATCCGTTGCGACCTCGACGAGCAACTCGCGCCGCGCATGGCGGCCGGGCTGGCCGCGAAGGGCTACCTGAAGGGTGAAAGCGGGCGCGTCGGTAGCGAAGCCCGCGGCATCGCGCTGAAGTTCGTCCGCATCGAACCCTATGTCATCCCGAAGGTCTCGTTGACCGGCGGCAGCGCCGAGCGCGTCGACACGCGCGTTCTGCAGGTGATCTACCAGTTCGACCGTCCCGCCGACCGCCCGATCTTCGTCGGCCAGCAGATGGACGTCTACATCGACACCACCAGCAATGCGCCTCGCAAGTAAGAGCCTCCTCGGCGCGGCGGCGTTGCTCGCCGGCTGTGCGCATGAGCCGGCGCCGCGTCCGGCGACGCCGGTCCCGCCCGCCGCCTTCAGCGTCGCGGGTGCCGCCGCTCCGGCGGGGTGGTTGGACGCTTTCCAGGATCCGGCGCTCCCGGCGCTCCTCGCCCGCGCCCGCGCGGGTAGCCCGGATTTGGCGATCGTCCGCGCGCGTCAACGCGAAGCCGATGCGCTCTTGGTCGCGGCCGGCGGCGCCCTGCAGCCGATGCTCTCCGCCCAAGCCGGGCTCGAAGCATCCCGGATCTCCTTGGAGACGGGTCGCGTGCCCGTGGGCGTCGGCATTCCGCGCCGGACGGATGTCGCCGGCCTCGGGGTGAAGGCTTCGTGGGAATTGGATTTCTGGGGACGGAAGGCTGCCACGGTGACCGCCGCCGAGAATGACGCCAAGGCTTCCGCGGCCGCGGTGGCGCAGGCCGAACTCGCGCTCGGCGCCGAAGTCGCCCGCGTTTGGTTCGCCGTCCGGGGCGCCCGCGAGCAGGTGGCCTGTCTGGAGGCCGAATTCGCCGCGCGCTTCCGCGAGATGGAGATCATCCAGCTCGGCGTCGCCGGCGGCATCTTGCCGACCGACCCGTTGTCGTCCGCGCGGTTGGCGGCGGCGCAAGCGAAGGTCGACGAAGGCCTCGGTCGCCGTCGGCTGGCCGCCGCCGAGAATGCTTTGCGCGCGCTGATCGGCGCCGCCCCGGGCGAAACGCTGCCCGTCGCGCGGGCCGAGTCGGTGGCCGTGATGCCGGCGTTCGGCGCGGGCCTACCGTCCGAACTCCTCCAGCGTCGCCCCGACGTCCGGGCCGCGGCGTTGCGCTTCGATGCGGCCGTCGCGCGGGAAGGCGCCGCGCTCGCCGATTTCTATCCGTCCGTGACCCTCAATGGCCAAGCCGGTTGGCAAGCCGACCCCGCTGCGCGCATCGGTCGCGGGTCTTCCGCCTTTTGGGGCCTGGCCCCGACCATCGACCTGCCGCTCTTCGATGGCTCGCGCCGCGAGGCCAACCTCGAAGTGACGCGGGCGCGTTTGGCGGGGTCCGCCGCCGAGTGGCAGAAGGTCGTGCTCAATGCGTTCCGCGAAGTCGAAGACGCCTTGGCCGATCTGCGCGAACTCGCGTTGCAGGAAAAACTCACCCAGCAGGTGTATGGGGCGGTTCAGGATCGCCTGAAGAACGCGGAAGCCCGGCAGCGCGCCGGGGTCGCCGCGGAAGCCGAAGTCGTCGTCGCCCGTCGCGACGAAGCCTTGGCGCGCCGCACGCTCTCGTTGGTCGTCTGGGAGCGCCGCCAAGCCGCGGTCCGTCTCGCCGCCGCCACCGGCGGCTGAGCCCGCTCCACGCAGCCAAGAAGAAGGGCTCCCTCGCGGGAGCCCTTTTGCTTAGGCCTTGATCTGCGGACGCTTGGGATCCGGCCAGTCGATGTGGAAGAATTCGCCGCGGGGCTTGTCCGTGCGCTCGTAGGTGTGCGCGCCGAAGTAGTCGCGCTGACCTTGGAGGAGGTTCTGCGGGAGGCTTTCGGTGCGGTACGAGTCGAAGTACGAGAGCGCCGAGCCGAGGGTCGGCACCGGGATGCCGTGCTTCACCGCGAGGGCGATGACCTTGCGCCAGTTCTTCTGGGCCTTCTTGACCGTCTTCTTGAAGTACGGGTCGAGGAGGAGGTTCGCGAGGCGGGGCTTCTTTTCGAAGGCCTCGGTGATCTTCTGGAGGAAGCGGGCGCGGATGATGCAACCGCCGCGCCAGATCTTGGCGATCTCACCGAAGTGCAGCTTCCACTTGTACTCGTTCTGCGCTTCGCGCATGAGCTGGAAGCCTTGGGCGTACGAGCAGATCTTGGAGCAGTAGAGGGCGTCGCGGATCTGTTCGATCACCTTGGCCTTGTCGGGCTTGGTCATGGCGCGCTTCGGACCGCGGAGCGCCTTGGCGGCGGCGACGCGTTCTTCCTTCACGGCGGAGAGGCAGCGGGCGAAGACGGCTTCGGCGATGGTCGGAGCGGCGACCCCCATGTCGAGGGCGTTGGCGCTCGTCCACTTGCCCGTGCCCTTCTGGCCGGCGGTGTCGAGGATGACGTCGACGAGCGGCTTGCCCGTTTCGGGGTCCTTCTGCTTGAGGACCTTGGCGGTGATTTCGATGAGGAAGGAGTTGAGGTCGCCTTGGTTCCATTCCTCGAAGACGGTGCCGATCTCATCGGGGGTCATGCCGAGGAGGCCGCGCATCAGGTCGTAGGCTTCGCAGATCATCTGCATGTCGCCGTACTCGATGCCGTTGTGGACCATCTTGACGTAGTGGCCGGCGCCGTCGGGGCCGATGTGCGTCACGCAAGGTACGCCACCCTTGATGGGCTGGCCGGGCTTGGCGCCGGTGAGTTCCACGCCGGTGACGGCGTCGACCTTGGAAGCAACCGCTTCCCAGATGGGCTTAAGTTCGGCCCAAGCGGCGGGGTCGCCACCAGGCATGAGGGATGGCCCAAAGCGGGCGCCTTCTTCACCGCCGGACACGCCGGAACCGATGAAACGGAGGCCCTTGGCCTTCAACTCCTTTTCGCGGCGGATGGTGTCCGTCCAAAGGGCGTTACCACCGTCGATGATGATGTCGCCCGGTTCGAACACGGCGGCGAGTTCGTTGATGACCGCGTCCGTCGGAGCGCCGGCCTTGACGAGGATGATGGCCTTGCGGGGCTTCTTGAGGGAAGCCGCGAAGTCCTTCATGGTCGGGTAGCCCGAGAGTTTCCCGGGGGTCTTGGGGTTTTCCTTGATGAATTCGTCGGTTTTGGCCGCGGTTCGGTTGTAGACCGAGATCGCAAAGCCATGATCCGCGATGTTGAGGGCTAGGTTTTGACCCATGACGGCCAGACCAATGAGACCAATGTCGGATTGCATAAGTGAGGAGCATCGCAACCCCCCCCGCCCTTGGTGGCAAACCAGAAAGAGCGTTTTTGGGGGTTTCGACGGCTTTTTCGGGGGTGGGGGATGGGGAAGCCCTTTCCCCTCGCCACCCCTCCGAGGCTTCCTTCTATAGAAGAGGTCATGTCTCAGCTCGTCGGCAAACGCATCACCCTCGGGGTCACCGGCTCCATCGCCGCCTATAAGGCCGCCGATTTGGCCTCCCAGCTCATCAAGTACGGGGCCGAGGTCCAGGTCGTCATGACCAAGAGCGCCGCCGAGTTCATCACCCCGATGACCCTCCAGATCATGTCCCGCCGCCCGGTGGCCATCGATATGTGGGAAGAGGGTCGCAACTCCCAGCCGAGCCACATCGAGATCGCGGACTCCTCCGACCTCCTCCTCGTCGCCCCGTTGACGGCGAACACGATGGCCGAGTTCGCCCATGGCCTAGCGCCCGACCTCCTGACCTCGATCTACCTGGCGACCCGCGGCCCAGTACTGCTCTGTCCGGCGATGAACGGTAAGATGTACGAACACCCCGCCACCCAAGCGAATCTCCAGACCTTGCGTTCGCGTGGCCATGCCGTCGTCGAACCCGCGGAAGGCATGTTGGCTTGTGGCTACGAAGGGGTCGGCAAGCTTGCGCCGGTGGACGAGATCGTCGCCCGCGTGTTGCTCATCCTTGGCTGAGCCATGGAGCCGGTCGCGCTGCGGGAACGCCTGCGGGCCGAAGCTTTGGCGATGGGGTTCGACGTGTTCGGCGTCGCCCCCGTCCACGCGGATGTCCGGGCCGATTATTTCCGCCAGTGGATCGCCGACGGGATGCATGGCGACATGGACTGGCTCGCGAAGAACCCCGAGCGCCGGACCGACGCCACCCGCGTCTTGCCCGCGGCCCGCAGCATCATCGTGGTCGGCCTGAATTATTATCAGCCCCATCCGCCCGCGGCCTACCGCATCGCGAAATATGCGCTCGGGGCCGACTACCACGATGTGATGTTGCGTCGGCTGAAGAAGCTCTGCGGCGTGATGCGTACGCTCGGCGGCGACCAGAAGCCTTACGTGGATACGGGCCCCGTCCTGGAAAAGCCCCTCGCCGCCGAGGCGGGCTTGGGTTGGCAAGGGAAGAGCACCATCCTGCTGCAGCGCGGCTTCGGGACATGGTTGTTCCTGGGGGTCATCCTGACGACCCTCGAGCTCGAACCTTCCCCGAAAGAGCCGCACCGCTGCGGCACCTGCACCCGCTGCATCGACGCTTGTCCGACCGCCGCCATCGTCGCGCCCTATCAACTCGATGCGCGCCGCTGCTTGGCTTATCTGACCATCGAGCACGACGGGCCCATTCCGGAGGAGTTTCGCCGCCCGCTCGGCGACCGCGTCTTCGGGTGCGATGAGTGCCTGGATGTCTGCCCATGGAATCGTTGGGCGAAAGCCACGCAGGAAGCGCGCTTCGCCCCGCGGGCCTTGCCCGCCCTCCGCGAGACCCTGGCCTGGACGGATGAGCAATTCGTCGAACATTTTCGCGGGACCCCGGTGAAGCGCTTGGGGCTCCGTCGCTGGCAACGCAACGCCCTCACGGTCCTTGGGAACACGGGGACGGCGGCGGACTTGCCCGCGATCCGCGCCTTGTTGGGCCACGTGGACCCGATGGTCGCCGAGCATGCCGTGTGGGCGGAGCGTGAATTGGTCGCACGGAGCTGAACCTCCCTTGTTGCTTCAGGCGGTCGGCTTGTCCTAATTTGACGGCGTGACGCTCGCCCAAGCCTATTACGCCCTCGCCGCCTTTCTTTGCCTAGGGGGCTGGCTGCTCTTCAGCGGCTCTTCGTTGCTGGTGTCGTTCCGTCGCGACCGCACCGCGACGCTCGTCCTGCTGGCCCTCGCGGTGGGTTGGTTCGCCTGGCAGCTCTACACGATGCCCGACCCCGACCTCGCCGGGCTCCCGCGCAACTTGGTGATGATCGTCTTCGTCGGGGCCAGTTTGTTGACCTACATCTACATGCCGGATTTCTTGTCCGTGCGCTGCCTCGCGGTGCTCATGTTGTTTTTGGCGCGCCTGACGCTCGACGCGGGCTATCGGCAGCTGCCCTACAGCCTCCTCGATGCCTCGGTCTCCTACGGCATCCTGGTGCTCTTCGGTCTCTGGTGGGCCTCCTCGCCGGTGGCCTTCAACCAACACTGCGACTGGGTCCTCGCCTCGCCGACGCGCCGCCAGCTCATCGGGGGCCTCACCTTCGTCCTGGGTCTGGCTTGTCTCTACAATTCGACCTGCCTCGCGTGAGCCGACCTTTGCTCATCGTGGTTTCGGGTCCCGCCGGGAGCGGGAAGACGACCTTGTGCAGCCGCCTGACGGACGCCCACCCGCAGGCCATCCGCCGCGTCATCACCTGCACCACGCGCGCCCCGCGCCCCGGTGAGGTCGATGGCGTGGATTACCATTTCTTGGCTCGGGCCGAATTCGAGAAGCAAATCACTGCGGGCGTCTTCCTCGAGCACGCCACCGTCCATGGCAATCTCTACGGCCCGCGCGCCAAGGATGTCGCCGCCCATCTGGACGCGGGCTTCGACGCGCTCCTCAACGTCGACGTCCAAGGCGCCGCGACCATCCGCGCCCAAGCGGCGTCCGACCCGCGCCTCGCCGCCGCTTTGGTGACGGTCTTCGTCCGCGTCCTCGACCCCGTCGAACTGCGCCGGCGGCTCACCGGCCGCGGCACCGACCCGGTCGACGAGATCGACCGCCGCGTCAAGGCCGCCGAATGGGAACTCAGCCACGCCGGCGACTATCAGCACATCATCGAGAGCGGCACCCGCGAAGCGGACTTCGCCACGCTCGAGGGCATCTACCGCCGAGAAAAGGTGCGCCACCCATGATGGCCAAATCCGAGATCGCCGCGGTCCTCGATGAGATCGCGACGCTGCTGGAGCTGACGGGCGAGAACCCGTTCAAGATCCGCGCGTATTCCGCCGGCGCCCGCACGTTGGAAGCGCTCACCGAGGATTTGGGCGAACTGATCGCCACGAACAAGTTGGAGGAAATCCCCGGCATGGGCGAGGCGTTGGTCGACAAGATCACCACGCTCCACCGCGATGGCGTCCTGCCGTTCCACCAGAAGCTCAAGGCGAGCATTCCGCCCGGTCTGCTCGAGGTCATCCAGATTCCCGGGCTCGGACCGAAGAAAGTCCGCGCGCTTTGGACGCAGCTGAACATCGACGACCTGGCCAAACTCGAGGCGGCCTGCACCAGCGGCGCCGTCGCCGACCTCAAGGGCTTTGGCGAAAAGACGCAGGTCAAGATCCTCGAAGGCATCAAGAATCGCGTCGCTTACGGGAAGCGCCACCGTTGGTACGAAGCGGCCGAAGTCGCCGAACCCATCCTGGCCGGTTTGCGCGCCCTCCCGCAGACGCAGCGCGCCGAATCCGCGGGCTCGCTGCGGCGCTCGCGTGAGACTGTGGGTGACTTGGACTTCCTCGTCGCGTCTTCCGACCCCGCGCCGATCATGGCGTGGTTCGTGGGTTATCCGGGCGTGAAGGAGGTCACCGCCCACGGGGAAACCAAGTCGAGCGTCCGCTTCGAGAGCGGCCTGCAGGCCGACCTCCGCGTCGTCCCGCTCGAGCAGTTCTATTTCGCGCTGCATCACTTCACGGGCTCCAAGGAGCATAACGTCGCCATGCGGCACCGCGCGCTCGCGCGTGGCCTCAGCATGAGCGAGTGGGGCTTCAAGTCCCTCGAAGGCGGCCCGGCCGTCGCGCCCGGCGCCAAGGATGAAGCCGAAGTCTTTGCCGCGCTCGGCTTGCCGTGGATCCCACCGGAACTCCGCGAAGGCAACGGGGAGATCGAAGCGGGCGAGAAGGGCCAGTTGCCCCAGCTCGTCGAGTTCACCGACCTCCGCGGCGTCTTCCATAATCACACCACCGAATCCGACGGCGACCACACGTTGGAGCAGATGGCCGCCGCCGCGGAAGCGCTCGGCTGGGAATACCTCGGCATCTCCGATCACTCGAAGTCCAGCTTCCAGGCCCGCGGCCTCGATGAAGAACGCTTGTTCCGCCAACTCGAAGCGGTGGCGAAGCTCAACGCGTCGGGGCGCTTCAAGGTCCGTGTGCTGACCGGCAGCGAAGTGGATATCCTCGGCGAAGGGGAGCTCGATTTCGCGGACGACGTCCTGGCGCGACTCGATTTCGTCGTGGCCTCGGTGCACAACCGCTTCGGCCTCGACCGCGACACCCAGACGGCGCGCATCGTCAAGGCCATCGAGAACGAGCATGTGGATATGGTCGGTCACCTCACGGGCCGGCTCCTGAACAAGCGCGAGCCTTACGACCTCGACATCGCCAAGGTCATCGACGCGGCGGCGGCCAACGCTACGATCATCGAACTGAACGCGAACCCTTGGCGACTCGACATGGATTGGCGCTGGTGGCGACGCGCGGCGGAGAAGGGCGTGCTGACGTCCATCAATCCCGACGCCCACGATACCGAGCAGCTGGCCTTCGCCGCCCATGGCGTGCGCATCGCCCGCAAGGGCTGGTTGACCCGGGAGCAGGTGCTCAACACGCGTTCCTTGGCCGAGGTCCTGAAGTGGCTGGGCCGCTGACGGCGGGTTACGGCTCGCCCTGTCGGGGTTTGCCCTCCTATTAGAGAGGCATGCTGCACGACAAACGCCGCCTCCTCCTCATCGCCGGCCCTTGCTCCCTGGAGTCCGAGTCCAACTGCCGGACCGTGGCCACCGAGCTGAAGGCCCTCGCCGCGAAGCATCCCGAGCTGAACATCATCTTCAAGGGCTCTTACGATAAGGCCAATCGCACCTCGCTCTCCGGCGATCGTGGTCCCGGGATGCAGGCGGGCCTCGAACTCCTCGCGATGGTGAAGAAAGATTACGGCTTCAACGTCCTCACCGACATCCATGGCCCCGAGCAGTGCGAAGCCGTCGGCAAGGTCGTCGACGTCCTGCAGGTGCCGGCTTTCATGTGCCGCCAGACAGATCTCCTCGTCGCCGCCGCCAAGACCGGGAAGGTCGTCAACGTGAAGAAGGGCCAGTTCCTCTCCCCGTTCGAGATGCGCTTCGTCGTCGACAAACTCGAAGGCGCCCACGCCGCCGAAATCTGGCAGACGGACCGCGGCACGACCTTCGGTTACCAGAACCTCGTCGTCGATATGCGCTCCTTCCCGATCATGGCCGGCTTTGGCCATCCGACGATCATGGACGCCACGCATGCCGTGCAGCTCCCCGGCGCCGCCGGTGGTTCTTCGGGTGGTCAACGCGAATACGTCCCGGTCCTCGCCAAGGCGGCCCTCGCCGCCGGAGCGGACGGCCTCTTCATGGAGACGCACCCGAACCCGGCGAAGGCGATCTCCGATGGCCCTTCGCAGGTCCCGCTGGCCGACTTCCCCGCGCTCGTGGAGTCGTGTCTGCGGGTCTGGAAGGCCGTCCGCGCTTAAGCGTCGAACAGCCGGCGCGCCGCGGTGCGGTCTAATTTGCCGCGGGCATCCGTGGGAACCTCCGCGACGAACACATAGTGCTTCGGGCGCGCGGCCGGTTCCAGGCGTTCGGCCAAGCGTCGCAGCGCGGGCTCCAGCTCCGCGGCGCCGGCGACCAACGCGACCACGCGTTCGCCCCACTGTGGGTCGGGCACGCCGAGCACATGGGTGTCCGCGCAGGAGGCGAAGACGCCTTCGACGCGGCTGGGATCGATCTTTTCGCCGCCGGAGACGATGACCCGATCGGCGCGTCCGAGGATGCGGATGGTGCCGTCGTCGGCGAGCTCCGCGCGGTCCTGCGTAGGATGGCCATTGTGCGAGAGCGCAACGTTGGGCCACATGGCTTGGGCGAGGGCGGGCGTCGCGACGGTCAGGATATCACCCGTGAGTCCGAAGTGGACGCTCGGCAACGGCACCCCGCGGGGCGGCTGGTTTTTCCAAATCGTTTCCGGCGGGCATACGGCGCAGGCCGCGGCCGTTTCGGTCATGCCATACGTCAGGAAGACCGGCAGCCGGCGGTCGCGGATTTCGCGGAGGCAGGCCGGCGGGACGGCGGAGCCGCCGAGCAGCACGACGTGGAAGCGCTTGAGCCAAGCCTCGCCGGCGGGGTGCGCGAGGACGCGGAGGAGCTGGGCCGGCACCATGGACGCGATGCGGGTGCCATCGGTCGGGAGTTTGACCGTCGGCAGCGGTGCGCCGGCGGGGAAGCGTCCGTCGAGGACGAGGTGCCGTCCGCCGGTCAAGGCGGCGCGCACGAACGGCATCAAACCGCTCACGTGCCACGGGGGCGTCAAGGTCACCGTGTGCAGGGTGGGTGACAGTCCGCGCGTCACCAGGTAGTCGCACAAGGAGCGCACCGCCGCCGCCAGCGAGGCCGGGTCATGCACCGCGAACTTCACGACCCCGCCCGTGCCGCCGGTGGGAATCATCGTATGGCCGCGGCCGCTCGCGGGCCAATCCGCCGGGGCCGGGCCCATCGGCGTGAGCGCTGCGCCCACGACCTCCGTGCCTGCGGGGATGAGGCGTTCGGCGGCCGCCATTTCGGCGGGGCCCCATTGCGGGTTGCCGAGGAACACCGGACGTTCGGCGCCCCAGGCCGCGGCGATTTCCGCCAGGTAGGTGGCGTGATCGGGAGAAAAAATGGCGACGGCGTTCATGTGAGTTCTTGCCAGAATTGTTCCCAATTGAGGTCGGGCACCCCGTGGGCCGAGGGTCCGCTAAGATGGCGGTCACGGCCATCTCTTTCGAAGCGGCCCAACGTGTCGAAGCCCACGGCGGCGGGGGCGCGGTCTTGGGCCGCCAACCAGAGCGCGCCTTGTCGGCCGATGGCGGTTTCGAAGCAGGAAGAGTAAACCACGCGGCGGCTCGGTTCGGCTTGGCGCCAAGCGCGGAACCGATCCCAGTCGCCGACCAAGAGCGGCTTCACCACCACCGGCCCATCCCACGACAGCCCGGCCGGCGTCAGGAAGGATTCGTCCAGCGCCACCTTCGCGGTGCCCAAGGAGGCGTAACCAGCGTGGCCGACCGACAGGGGCTGTTCCAGGAATTCAATCCGCGGTTCGCTGCGCACGAATTCGAGCCAAGCCCGCGCCGCCGCCAAATCGAGCGAGGCATTCGCATCCAAGCGCAAGGTTCCGTCGAAACCCACCAGGAGGTTGCGGACATCGGCGAGGGCGGTGGTGGGCAGGATTTTGACCTTCAGCGTGCGGAAGCCTTCGGCTTTTTTTTGCCCGACGTCCGAACCATCATGCGAGGTCAGCCCGGCGCAAGGGAGGCTGCCCCCGAAGGCGGCGATGGCCTCCCAGTGGCGGCAGGAACTGAGAGCCGCCGCCAGGCAAGGGAGCTGGGGCGAGGCGTCGACCACGGCGGCGAGGTGGGATAGGCTTCCTTGGGCCGAGCGGAGGACCTCGAGTGCCATCTCGGTGGTTTCGGTGGGAAAGCCGGGCCAGGGGGCGACTTCGCCGTAACCGACGCCGCGCTGGGAGTGAGACCGGAGGAGGATGCGTTCGACGGCTTCGACCGAGCCCAGGCCCGTCCGCAAGGGGTGCCGAAAGCGTCGCCGCACCCGCTTGAATTCGAATTTACCGTCAATCATAGGTCGATCGTTCCTTAAATAACCCTTGGCCGCAAAAACAAATTGCCAGCCTGTCGAAGCCTGCCTAACACCCTTTGGGGAAACCGACCTGCCATGGCCTCCTCTAAAAACAAGGGCCGCGTTTCCCTCGACGAACGCTTTTACCTCTCCGCGGACAAGTTCTTCTTGGCCAATGCGGGGCTGGGCCTGACCTACGACGACGTCTCCTTGGCGACGCGTTACTCCGAGGTCTTGCCGCGGATGACCCGCCTGGACTCCTCCTTGTCCGACGCGCTGGCGCTGTCCTTGCCGATCCTCTCCTCGGATATGGACACGGTCACCGAACACCGCATGGCCATCGCGATGGCCTTGAACGGCGGCCTCGGTCTCCTGCACTACAACATGAAGCAGGAAGAGCAGGTCGCTGAGGTCCGGCGCGTGAAGAACCACATCCACGGGATGATCGGAGATCCGGCGGTCGTCGCCCCCGAACATACCATCGCCGAGGTCCTGCTGCGCATCGAAGCCGACGGGTTGGCCTTCAGCACTTTCCCGGTCGTCGGTCGCGACAACACCCTCATGGGTCTCTTGCCCGGCAGCGCCGTCAAGGAGCGCCACGGTCAGCGGAAGGTCGCCGAGGTCATGATTCCCCGGGATAAGGTCTTCTCGGTTTTCGAGAAGGATCTCGGGAAGGATCCCATCGCCAAGGCCGACCGCCTGTTCTCCGAACACGTTGGCCAGAACAAGCTCCTCGTCGTCGACGCCAAGAACCGCCTGCGCGGCTTGTTCACGCTGAGCGACATCGAACGCATCTCCGAAGAATCCCGCGCGCACGTCCGCCCGACCCGCGACGCCGATTTCCGTCTGCGCGTGGGGGTGGCGGTGTCGGTCCCGCGGACTCCCGAAGGCGAGATCGACCGCGAGCGCTTCCTGGCGCACACGGCGGCCTTGGTTGCCGAAGGCGCCGACGCGCTCGCCGTTTCCACCGCGCATGGCCACACCAAGGGCGTGGGCGACGCGATTCGCCTGCTGCGCAAGCAGCATAAGGACATCACCCTCATCGCGGGCAACGTCACCAGCGGCGATGGCGTCGCTTTCCTCGCCGAGGCGGGCGTCGATGCCGTCAAGATCGGCCAAGGCCCGGGTTCGATCTGCACGACCCGGAT
>DBCN01000143.1:0-1742 GCA_002293065.1 Opitutia bacterium UBA957 | reverse complement strand
GGCAAGTTGATGGAGATCAACGGCAAGACCTATAAGGAATACCGCGGCATGGGCTCGCACGAGGCCATGCGCAAGGGCTCCGCTTCGCGCTACGGCCATTCCGCCGCCGGCAAATTCAACAAGGTGGCGGCTGAAGGCATCGAAGCCCTCAAGGAGGTCTCCGGCACCGTCGACCAGGTGCTTGGTACCCTCGCGGGCGGCGTCCAAAGCGGCTTGGGTTATCTCGGCGCCCGCAATTTGAAGGAACATCGGGCCAATGCCCGTTACATTCGCGTGACGCCCGCCGGCCAACGTGAGGCGGCCCCGCACGACGTGATTGAAATCAAGGCCGGTTCCTAATACACTTTTCCTCATGCTCGCCTTCTTTCGTCACCTGATGGTCTTCCTGCTCGGCGCGCTCGTCGGAGCCGTGGCCATCTTGTTCTTCCTCCCGACCTTCACCGCGACCTTCGCCAATATCCCGGTTGGCGCCGTGGCCAAGGTGGAAGAGCCCACGAAGCCGGCGGAGCCCGTGGCCAAGGTCGAGGAGCCCGCCAAACCAGCGGAGCCCGTCGCCAAGGTCGAAGAGCCGGCCAAGGTGGAAGAGCCCGCCAAGCCCGCGGAGCCCGTGGCCAAGGTCGAGGAACCCGCCAAGCCCGCGGAGCCCGTGGCCAAGGTCGAGGAACCCGCCAAGCCGGCCGAGCCCGTCGCCAAGGTCGAAGAGCCTGCGAAGCCGGTCGAGCCCACCAAGCCCATGACCGAGGAGCCGGCCAAGCCGACGGACGCCGTCGCGAAGGTCGAGCCCAAGACCAAGACCGATTCCAATCAAAAGCTGGATTATACGGCGCTCAACGCCCGCCCCATTTTCTGGCCGCCGTCCGTCCTCGTCACGACCGCGACGAGCACCGCGCTGATGGAGAACGGTAAGAAGGTCGCCGATATCCCCTTGGCCGACGGCGATGTGCTGCAGGTCTCCAAGGTGCTGGGTGACGGCACGCTCGAAGTCCGCGCCCAAGGCTTGAAGTTCGAAATCGACCAGAAGCTCACGGACTTCGAAGCCGGGGTCCGCCGCAAGATTGCCGAACTCGCCGATAGGGGCAGCACGATCCCCGCGCCCTACAAGACCGATCGCCCGTATGTCCCGCCGATCGCTCCGCTGCCCACCGCTCCGGTGCGGGTCGAGAAACCCACCCCGGTCGTGACCGAGAAACCCACGCCGACGTCCCCGACCAAGCCGACCCCGCGCCCCAAGGATACTTTGGATGAGAAGATGAATTCGCTCTTCGGTCGCAAGGCGACCCCGGAGGAAGCCGCGGACGCCAAGAAGAAGCCCGCCAAGTGAGTTCCGCCCAGATTTTCTCGTGGAACGTCAACGGGGTCCGTTCGGCCCTGGGGAAGGGCTTGGCGGATTTCATCGCGCAAAGCGCCCCCGACGTCCTTTGCCTGCAGGAAACAAAGTGTGAGACGGCGACGGCGAGCACGCTCGGCCTGGCGTTCCCGCACCAGTTTTGGCACGAGGCCGAAAAGAAGGGTTACTCGGGTACGGCCATCCTGTCGAAGACCGCTCCCTTGTCGGTCGCGACCGATTTCCCCGGCGAGCACCCGCGCGAAGGCCGCGTCGTGACCGCGGAGTTCGCCGGTTGCTACGTCCTCAGCGCCTACGTTCCCAACTCCCAGCGTGAATTGGAGCGCCTCGACTATCGTCTGCAGTGGGATGCCGACTTCCGTAAATACCTCGCCAAGCTGGCGAAGAAGAAGCCCGT
>DBCN01000036.1 GCA_002293065.1 Opitutia bacterium UBA957 | reverse complement strand
GTCACGCGCGATGCAGGCAGGCTGACGCGCACCCAGCCGATCGCGGAAGGTCGCTTCGTGCGACTCGCCGTGCAACTCGGCGAGACGGCCTCCGCTCAGGACGTGAGCCTCACGATGACTTTCAGGGGCGGCAACAAGCCCCTGACCCGCACGGTCCGCTGCACCCCTACGTCCGGCGGCCTCATCTTGCCCGCACCCCAGGGCGCGACCGAGGTGGAGTTTGCCATCGTCTTCGAAAACGGCGTCCGGCTAATGTCCCTTGAAACCGCGGTCCTGGACCCGCGCCGCTAAGCATGGTCAAACGCACCTTCGATATCTTCTTCTCCCTGGGTTGGCTGATCTTCTTCAGCCCACTCCTCGCGCTGGTGGCGCTCCTAGTTCGGCTCAAACTCGGTTCGCCCATCCTGTTTCTACAAGAGCGTCCCGGTCGGCACGGGAAGCCCTTCAAGGTCGTGAAGTTCCGGACGATGACGGACGGGGTCGACGCCCAAGGCCAACCGCTGCCCGACGAGGTTCGGCTCACGGCCTTCGGGAAGTTCCTCCGCTCGACGACGCTCGATGAGTTCCCACAGATGTGGAACGTGCTGCTGGGAGACATGAGCGTCGTCGGCCCGCGTCCCTTGCTCATGCGCTACCTGCCGCGCTACAATGCCTTCCAGGCCCAACGGATGCTCGTGAAGCCAGGTGTCACCGGCTGGGCGCAGGTCAACGGCCGCAACGCCCTGACGTGGGATGAGAAATTCGCCCTCGATGTCTGGTATGTCCAAAACCAGAGCCTCTGGCTGGACCTCCGCATCGTTGTGAAGACCTTCTTCGTGGTCTTTGGACGCCGGAACGTGAACTCCCAGAACGCCGCCACGATGGAGGAGTTCATGGGCGATGGAAAGTGACGAGCGCTTGGGGCACAAAAAAGCCGCACTGGGTGCGGCTCGGGAAACGACCTCAGAGATCGGCTAAGGGGCGGCTGAACCGATGACGCGCAGGCCGTAGCCCGCCTGCCGGACCGCTGTACGGTCAACCACATTACGGCCGTCGCAAACCATCGCTCCAGGGCTGAGTTTCGCCGAAGCCCAAGCGATTGACCGGAACTCGTCCCATTCGGTGAGGACAGCCACCGCTCCCGCGCCCGCCAAGGCTTGGGCGGCAGTGGACGCCACGGAGAAATGGCTGGGGTTGCCGAGCTCAGCCGCAAAGCGCGTCCCATCCACCCGCGGGTCATAAGCGACGACCTCCAGGCCGGACTGCAACAACCGTCGACACACGGCCAGCGCGGCGGATTCACGGAAATCATTGGTGTCTTTCTTGAACGCCAGTCCGAGGACGGCCACACGTCGATTGGCTGCGGCCTGCTGGACGACCGCGGCGAAGCGGTGCTTCTGCCACTCGTTGATATCGACGACGCCTTGCCAATAAGCGGCGACTTCCGGGAGGCCGTGATGCTCGCACAGGTAGATGAGCGAAAGCAGGTCTTTCTGGAAACAGGAGCCGCCGAAGCCGACCGAAGCCTGCAGGAACTTTGGGCCAATCCGCGAATCCGTCCCGACCACGGCGGCGACTTCCGCCACATCCGCCCCGGTCTGCTCGCAGAGCGCCGAGAGCGAGTTGATCGAAGAAATGCGCTGCGCCAAGAAGGCGTTCGCCGCCAACTTGGACAATTCCGCGGACCACAGGCCCGTCGTCAGGATCTTTTCCGGAGCGACCCAAGCGGCATAGATCGACTTCAGCGCCGCGACCGCGGCGGGGTCTTCGCCGCCGATGAGCACACGGTCCGGATGCTCGAGGTCACGGATCGCGGTACCCTCGGCGAGGAACTCGGGATTGGAGAGGACCGCAAAGGTGCCGCCCGTCTGGTTCGCGGACAGGATCTGCTGGATGCGTTCGGCCGCCCGCACCGGCATGGTCGACTTCTCCACCACGATCGTATGGCCACGCGCCTGCTGGGCGATGAGGTGGGCGCAGGCTTCGACAAACTGCAGGTCCGAAGCCTTACCGGCACCCGCACCGGACGTCTTGGTCGGCGTCTGCACCGAAATGAAAACGACGTCGGCTTCGGCCAAGGCCGCGAGCCCTTGGGCTTGCGGGATGAAGTGCAGGTTGCGGCCACGGACCTGACGGATGATCTCGGGCAGGCCCGGCTCGAAGACCGGCAGGCTCCCGCTATTCCAGGCCGCGATGCGCTCCGCGTTAAGGTCGAGCACCGTCACTTGCACATCCGGGCAGCGGGCCGCGATGACCGCCATGGTCGGGCCGCCGACGTAACCGGCGCCGATGCAGACAATTTTCCGAGGACGTGAATTCATGGACTTAGCGTTGGCTCAAGGGACGGATATAAGCGGCGGTGCGGCGGAGGCCTTCGGCCAGCTCGATGCTGGGCTGCCACCGCAGATGGGTTTGCGCCTTGGTGATATCAGGGCAGCGTTGCTTGGGGTCATCGACGGGGAGCGGGAGATGCCGGATCGCGGCCTTCGAACCGACTTCAGCCTGCACGGCCTGCGCCAGCTGCAGCATCGTGAATTCCGAAGGGTTGCCGAGATTCACCGGACCGAGGTTGGTCGGAGCCGCCAGCACCCGCACGAACCCTTCGATCAAGTCATCCACATAGCAGAACGAACGCGTCTGACTCCCATCCCCATAAACGGTCAGGGCTTCACCCCGCAGGGCCTGGAGCAAGAAGTTCGTGACCACCCGACCATCGTCGAGGCGCATATTGGGGCCGTAGGTGTTAAAGATCCGGACGATCCGGGCATCCACCCGGCCCAAGCGCTGGAAATCGGCGCACAGCGTTTCCGCCAAACGCTTTCCTTCATCATAGCACGCGCGCGGGCCCACCGAATTCACGTTGCCGAGGTAGCCTTCCGGCTGCGGGTGCACCAACGGGTCGCCATAGATCTCCGAGGTGGACGCCTGCAGCAGCTGGGCGCGATGCCGCTCGGCATTCTCCAAGGCATGCAGCGTCCCGAGGAAGGCGATCTTCGCCGTATAGATCGGATCCTTCTGGTAATGCGGCGGCGAGGCCGGGCAGGCGAGATTGCACACCACGTCGACCGCTTGGTCGTAAGGAACCGTGACGTCGTGCCGCACGAAGCGGAAACCCGCCTGGGCCGACAAGGCTTGGATATTGGCCTCGGTCCCCGAATGGAAATTATCCAGACCGACGACCTGGTGGCCGTCGCGAAGCAAACGGGCGGACAAATGGTAGCCGAGGAAGCCGGCGGCGCCGGTGACGAGGTATCGCATCGAAATCAGGAAAGCTTGCGGACGATGGCGGCGACGCGGTCGGCGAAGATGGCGGGGCCATGGGTCGCGGCGCGGCCACGCGATTCCGCCTGGGCCCGACCGAGGGCGTCACCATCGGCCGAGGCGAGCCGCAAGAGGGCTTGGGCCATGGCCGGGTGATTGCCGGCGGGAAACTCCGCCGCATTCTTCTGGTCCGCGAAATCATGGCGCGAACCAATGGCCGCCGAGAGCAAGAGTTGGCACCCCGAGAGGGCGGCTTCATGCACGACGAGGCCCCACGCTTCACTGAAGCTGGGCAAGGCGAAGATCCGGGCCGAACGGTAGAGTCCGCCGAGTTCCGTCGGCTGGACGAAGCCGTGCACGCGTACCCGCGGATGCGCAGGGATTTCATCCTGCAACGGTCCACTTCCGTAGAGGTGCAGTTCCCACTCGGGGAGCTGGTCGGCGACCGACGTGAAGGCCGCGGCGAGTCCGCGACAGTCCTTCCGTTCGATATACTGCCCGACAAACAAGATGCGCTTGGGGCGAGCGGCTAGTGGCGGGCCATCGTAGAAGACGGCTGGGTCGGCGCCATACAGGCCTTCGTAGATTTCCGCATCGGCAAAGCCATACCATCGCGCCAAACGGCGGCCGGAACGTCCCGGGACCAGGACGGCGGCGAACTTCCGCTTCCGCGCGAGACGGAACCAGGGCCCGCCGAACCACTGCCGAAGATCACCGCGCCAATCGTTATCCATCAGCAGGCAGACCTTCCCGCCCGCCGCCCGGACTTCATCGCCGAGCGCGTTGAACGCCGGACAAGACCACCCGGCCTGGAAGAACACCTTTGGCACGGCCAAGCCTAAGTCGGACCAGCGGACGACCTGCACGCCTTCCACCCAGTGTATGGGCTGACCGAGGGCCGCCTCCATCCCTTGAATGGGAACGGCTGGCCTCGTACCGATGACCGCGCAAGGCTGGCCCAGCCGTGCGATGGCCGGACGCAACTGACGGGCCGCATATTGCGGCAGCCCCTGCCAAGAAAAAGCGATGCTCATGGTTGGGGGATGGCCTGTTGGGCTTCACGACGCATGGTGCGATAGTAGATGCCGGCACAAAGGAGACCAAGGACGCCCGTGGGAATGAGACCCCAAAAATTCCCCACCGCGGACTGCACGCTCCACTGCGCGACGGCCAAGGCGAGCCCCGCTAAACCCGCCCAAGCCCAGGTTCGCGCCCCGATCCAGTGCCCGGTCCGCCAGCGCATGACCAAAGCCATCAACACCGCATAGGCGACGTAGCCGGCGGCGAAGGCGATGGCCGCGCCGACCAAACCGAGCGGCCCAATCAAAACCCAGGGCAGGAGTCCGAGAATCAGGTTCGAAAACAGTTCAACCGCCAGGACCGTGCGATTGGAACCGCGCGCTTGGAGCCAAAAACCCATCGGCCAGGAAACCAGGCGGAAGAACACGCCCCAGACCATCCACGTCAACAAGGGGATGGCGGGGTCGAATTGGTCGGCCGTGTATAACCAGTGGATGCAGACGCGGCCCATGGTAAGCAAGGCCGCCAACAACGGCAGCGCCAAGAGGAGGCCGGCTTGAATCTGCTTTTCGACCAACGAACGCGCTTCGGCTTCATCCTTGGCGGCGGCGACGCGTGGGAAGAAATCCGTCGCCATCGCGGCGAAGACGAACCCGGGCAAGCTGCTCGCGATCGCCAAAGCAGCTTGGTAATGTCCGGCGGACTCCAACCCGAACTCGCGCAAGACAATCCAGCGCGCCACGTAGGCGGACAGCTGGGAGAGCAAGCCCACGACCATCAACGCACCGCCGAGCTGGAGCAGCTCGCGGATGAGGGCGCGGTCCGGTACCGTCCCGACGACCGCCGGGCAATGCTTGCGCGCCGCCCACCACATGAAGATGGCCGGAGCGCCGGTCGCCACGAGGATGCCGAGCGTAACGCCGACGAGTGAATGTCCGGCTTGGTGGCAAACATAGACCAGCGGCAACCCCAAGAGCACGCCCGCAAAGGCGGAGAGAACTTGGGTCGTGGCGAGGGCACGCAGATGGCCTTGGGCTTGCAATAGGGCTCCCCACATCCCGGCTGCGACCAATAGGGGTACCGCCAGGCCCGCCAGGCCCAGCTCCAAGATATGACGGTCGTTGGGCTGGAAGGTCCAAAGTCCGATCGGCGCAAACAACACCGCCACCGCCAAGAGTCCGCACCAACTTAGGCGAACCCCGAGCCAGCGGACCGCCGCCATCTTCGCGGCTTGATCCGCGGGCGCGGCCGCGGCCACCGTACGGACTCCCGCCGTTGCCAGCCCCCACCCTGCGCCCATGGCGAAGAGGCCGTTGAAGGTGACCAAGATACCCGCCAGGCCGACGCCAGCCGGGCCCACCATCAGCGCGATCGCCTTCGTCCGGATGAAGGCCGCCACCAAGACCAAGACCGAGGCTCCGCCCATCAGCGCACTGGACTTGAGGATACGGGCGAAAGCCATGCGGACGTTATTGCAGGACCGCCTTCACGCCGGCGATGACGCGGTCACGGTCTTCGACGGACATCCCGGAGCCTGATGGGAGGCAGAGACCTTGGGCAAAGAGCCCTTCGGCCACCTTCCCTCCATGGTATTCGGCGCCCGCGAAGACGGGCTGCAGGTGCAAGGGCTTCCAAATCGGGCGCGCCTCGATGTCGAGTTTCTCCAAGGCCAACCGGACTTCCTCCGTGTCGGCGCCCGCCTGGGTCGGGTCGATCGTCAGACACGACAGCCAGTGCGTGGATTGGCCCCAGGTGGCTTCGGGCTGCATGACGATGCCGGGGCAAGCGGCGAAGGCTTTTTGGTAGGCGCGGTAGTGGTCGCGCCGGCGGGTGACCTTGCCGGCCAGGCGGAGCAACTGACCGCGCCCGATCGCCGCGCTGATGTTGCTGAGGCGATAGTTGTAGCCGATCGTGGAATGCTGGTAGTGCGCGGCGGGGTCGCGGGCTTGCGTCGCCAGGAAACGCGCCTGCCGCGCCAACTCCGCATCATCGGTGACCAACATGCCGCCGCCCGAGGTCGTGATGATCTTATTGCCGTTGAAGGAATGAATCCCGAAGAGCCCGTGCGAACCCGGACTCGTTTCACCATAACTGGCGCCGAGGGCTTCGGCCGCATCCTCGATCAGCTTCACGCCGTGGCGTTCACAACAGGCCTTGATGGGGGCAATGTCGGCGGATTGACCGTAGAGGTGCACCAAGACCAAGGCTTTCGGCGCCCGCCCCGCCTTCGCTTTGCGCTCGATCACTGCACAAGCCAAAGCCGGGTCCATGTTCCAACTCCGGACCTCCGAATCGATGAACACCGGCTGGGCGCCCAGGTAGGTGATGGGCGCCGCCGAGGCGATGAAGGTCAGCGTCGAACACAGGACCTCGTCGCCCGGACCGACACCGGCGAGCCGCAGGGCGAGATGCAAGGCCGCGGTGCCGGAGGTGACGCCCACGGCATGACGCGACCCGACCGCGGCGGCGAACTCCTGCTCGAACGCATCGAGCTGCGGGCCCACGGGCGCGACCCAGTTGGACTCGAACGCTTCGAGCACGAACTCGACCTCGGCGCTACCGACGTCGGGGGGAGAAAGATAAAGGCGGGGCATGAC
>DBCN01000135.1:27517-27888 GCA_002293065.1 Opitutia bacterium UBA957 | reverse complement strand
GCCGAACCCAGCGGCTCACCGAGGTTTTGGCAGATTTCCTGGGCGAGCGCCGGATTGGCGTTCCCAGTGAAGATTTTCATCGCAGGCAAGGTCATGGATTGGAACGGCCTCCAGCGTCCAAGGACGCGACCAGCGAATCAACCTTTTTGAACAAGTCGGGGAGTTTTCGCGACAGGACGACCAAGCGACGCTCCAGCCCGATCGGAACGGCGGGCGTACCGTTGTAGAAGCCGCCGTCGGGGATGTCGACGAACACGCCGGTTTGGGCCCCCAGTTGGACGCGATGGCCGAGGTTGAGGTGACCCGCGACGCCAGCCTGGCCGCCCAACACGCAGAAGTCACCCAGCGTCGTGCTGCCGGCGATGCCGACC
>DBCN01000135.1:26867-27463 GCA_002293065.1 Opitutia bacterium UBA957 | reverse complement strand
GCGATCTGCACGAGGTTATCGATCTTCGTGCCACGGCCGATCACCGTCTGGCTAAAGCGGGCGCGATCGATGGTCGTATTCGCGCCGACATCCACATCGTCGGCGAGGACCACATTGCCGATCTGGGGAATCCGGTGAATCTGGCCGCCCGTCGGCTCGTAGCCGAAACCGTCGGAACCGATGACGACGCCGGACTGGAGGCGGCAGCGCGCTCCCAAGCGGCAATAATCCGCGATGGTGACGCCGTTCTTCAACCAGCAGCCCGCGCCGACCACGGCCTGAACGCCGATCAGGCAATGCGCTTCGAGCACGGCCCCGGCGTCGATGCGCGCGCCGGCGCCGACCACGCAAAGCGGGCCGACGTGGGCGGAAGCATCGACGACGGCGGTCGGGTCAACCACGGCGGTCGCATGGATGCCGGCGGCGGGCTTCGGCCAGAGTTGGGCTTCGATGGCGGCGCAGACCAGGGCCAGCGCATAGGAAGGCTTGGCGACGCGCAGGAAGGCCTGCCCAGTGGCGGGCTGACCGACGTAATCGAGGGGCACGAGGATGACGCCGGCCTTGCAGGTCGGCACTTCGGTCGCGTACTTCGGGTT
>DBCN01000135.1:26677-26798 GCA_002293065.1 Opitutia bacterium UBA957 | reverse complement strand
GACCTGACCTTGCCCAGATATTCGCCCTCCACCTTCGTCGCACCCGTGAGGGCGACGAGTTGCTGGGAGTCGAGCGAGATGGACATGGGCTGAAACAAAGCGCCCCTGACTGGCAGGGGCG
>DBCN01000135.1:26332-26565 GCA_002293065.1 Opitutia bacterium UBA957 | reverse complement strand
TTCACGACCTCCTCGGTGATGTCGAGCGATGCGTCCGCATAGAGGGCGACGCCCTTGGGCAGGACGAGCTGCAGGGACTTCGCCTTCGAAATCTTCTCCACTTCGGCGCGGACTTCGGCGCCGATCGTCTTGGTCATTTCGGCCTGACGCTGCTGGATGGTGGCGTTGGCCTCTTGGATGAACTTCTCCAGCTCGCCGCGGCGCTGCTGGAAGACTTCCGACTTGCTCTGCAG
>DBCN01000135.1:26028-26314 GCA_002293065.1 Opitutia bacterium UBA957 | reverse complement strand
TCGGCTTGGACCGACTTCTTGCCGGCGTCGCTCAGGAGCGGGCTCTGGCCGCGCTTCTGGATGGCTTGGAGCTCGGCGATCATGCCTTCCACTTCCTTGCCGCGCTCGTTGATGGCGGCCTGGGCGGCGTCCTTGGACTTCTGGATTTCGCCCTGGATGGCGACGGCCTTACCGTACTTCTTCATGACCTCTTCGGCATCGACAACGCCCACGTTAGGGGCAGCGGCGCGCAAGGTGACGGCGGCAAAGGCAAGGGCTAGGAAAAACGACTTCATAGTGAGGCAAG
>DBCN01000135.1:25788-25914 GCA_002293065.1 Opitutia bacterium UBA957 | reverse complement strand
CGGGAAACCGAAATCGAGGCGCATGACCGCACCACCGAGGAGGATGCGCATCCCGACCCCGATATCCGAATTGGCCTCGGCAAGGCTGAACTTGACGGCGTCCTTGTTGACGAAGCCGTAGTCATA
>DBCN01000135.1:25595-25748 GCA_002293065.1 Opitutia bacterium UBA957 | reverse complement strand
GCGGAGGTTGTCGGCCGCCTTGATCGTGTATTCCGCGCTCAGGTAACCATAGGTCAGGCCACCGACCGGCTGATTGCCGTTCGTCGTGTCCCACGTCGCGGCGGCCCCGACGTCGTTGTAGTCGAAGCCACGCATGTCGTAGGCCCCGCCCAG
>DBCN01000135.1:25304-25576 GCA_002293065.1 Opitutia bacterium UBA957 | reverse complement strand
TAGAAGCGTTCGTAGAACGGCAGGCTGCCGCCGGAGCCAGCGATGGTGCCGACGCGACCGATCAGCCCGAGCGTCTGCTCCGCGGTCTGGGAGAGCAGGAACCACTTGCCCGTGCGCAGTTCGGTCTTGAAGTAATCCAGGCTGCCGCCGAGGCCGTTGCCGGCGATTTCCTCCGAAAGCGACAAGCGGGCGCCCCGCGTCGGGAAGTTATATTCATCGCGGGTGTCCTGCGTCAGGGAGAGCGTGATCGCGGAGATCGTCCGCGGGTTGCC
>DBCN01000135.1:25143-25271 GCA_002293065.1 Opitutia bacterium UBA957 | reverse complement strand
TCTTCGGCCTTGACGTCGAGCGGAGCGGTCGCGGTGACGTTACCCACGCTGACCCGGCGCAGGTCATAGGCGATGCGGCCTTCGACGGCGCCGAAGAGGCGGCGGCGGGCGTAGACGCCGACCCCTTC
>DBCN01000135.1:2980-25067 GCA_002293065.1 Opitutia bacterium UBA957 | reverse complement strand
CGTTCCCAGAGCGAAGGCTCTTCGAAGGAGTGTTCGAAGGAGTTGGAGACGCTACCGGCCTGGAGGCGGACGCGGAACTTCTGGCCACCGCCGCGGTACCAGCCCTCGGGGTTGGTGTAATCGAAGTTGCCTTCGGAATACTCGACGAAACCAACGAGCTGCTCGACCGTGCTGTAACCCGCGCCGAAGCTCACCGAACCGGTGCTGCCCTCCTTGACGACGACCCGGAGGTCGCTTTGGTTGGGGACCGGCGAAGGGACCGGGACGACCCGGACTTCCTCGAAGAACTGGGTGTTGCGCAGGCGGGCCTCGGAGACGCGGACGCGCGCCAAGTCGAAGACCTCACCGGGGCTGAGCGCCAACTCGCGCGCGATGACGGTCGAACGGGTCTTGGTGTTTCCCTGGATGTCCAAGGAGCGGACCGTGAAGCGCTCGCCTTCCTGAATCTTGAACGACACGGCGATCACGCCCGTGGATAGGTCGGGGGTGCGGACGGCTTCCACCTGCGCGTTCAGGTACCCCATCTGGCCGTAATATTCCCGTAGCTTCTCGGTGGCGGCCTCCAAAGCCGGGGTCGCGAACGCCGCGCCCGTGACGAAGCGATCCACTTCCGGACGATAGGCACCGCGCCGCAAGGACGGTTCGGCGACCACCTTCTGCAGCGCCGCGGTCGCAAAGATCGGATTGGTGGCGCCGAGCTTGTTGCCGGAGATATCCAGCGCGCCGATGGTGTAACGGCTCCCTTCCTTCACCTTGAAGATCACGTCCAGCTTGCCGGAGCCGTCCTTCAGGTCCTTGATGGTGCAAGCCTTCTCCGCCTCGAGTTCCGTGACTTCGACGTCCAGGAATCCCTTGAGGCGGTAAAAATCCCGGATGCGGTGGCAGTCCCGGCGATACTCTTCGGGGTCCAGCCGCGGGGTGAAAAAGGCGCCGAAGAAAAGGTAGGACAAGAAGCCCCGCTCCTCCGTCTTGAGCTCCGCGATGATTTCCTTCTCCGAGAGGGCCGAGGCCCCCTCGATGCGGATGACGTCGATCAACAAGCTGGGGCTCTCGCTGGCGGTCAGTTCGACGCGCGCGCCGTGGGCGCCCTTGGACTCGGCCAGGACCTTGGCGCTCAGCACCAAAAACGGGCGATCCTTGCGGAGTTCCTTCTGCAGCGCCTGCACGGCCCGCTGCATCGCGGCGGCGTCGAGCGGTTCACCCACGCTGAAGCCCGCGACCTTCAAGGCC
The DNA here is from genome assembly GCA_002293065.1 of Opitutia bacterium UBA957. Taxonomy (GTDB): domain Bacteria; phylum Verrucomicrobiota; class Verrucomicrobiia; order Opitutales; family UBA953; genus UBA953. The sequence goes on along the minus strand of DBCN01000135.1, from coordinate 23,837 downwards.
TCGGACTCGAGGTCGATCAAATCGGTCATCCCGGCCACGACGATTTCCCGGAGAATGGGCCGGGGCTCGACGACGATCACCAGATCGACCTGGCCGGTCTTCGGATCCAATTCGGGGACCACCAACGCCTGGTTAAAGCGACCGGTGGCGTAAAGCGAACGGACGGTGCTGGTGACGGCATCGCGCGTGAACGGCTCGCCGGCACGGAGGGAGACATGTCCCAGAATGAAGGATTCGGAGGCCGGCATTTCCTCCACGCGGGTACCCTTGTCGTCCTTGACGACCTTCTCCGCCTTGACGCGGACGGACCGGACGATGAGGGGCTTTTCGCCGGCCGCGGGGGCCGGCTGGGCGACGACGCCCAAGGGCGCCAAGGCCAAAGCGAAGCAGGCAGCCCGGAGAAAGTTCCGGCAGACGGTCACGTCATTCATTGGAATGGCTTTTGGCAGGGGTTTCGAACCTTGTCAGCCCTGGATTCCAGAGCAGGTCGAGGTCGTTGGTCGGGCCATTGCGATTCTTGGCCACGATCAATTGGCGGGCAAAGCACCCGTCTTGGCCCATTTGCTCGGCTTCGGCCTCGGCCGCCTTGCTCTGGCTGACGTTCGGGCGGGAGATCAGCATGACGATGTCGGCGTCCTGCTCGATCGAGCCGGACTCGCGCAAATCGGACATCTTGGGCTGGCGCGCCTCGTCCTCGGACTTTCGGTTGAGCTGGGCGAGCGCGATGATGGGAATCTGGAATTCCTTGGCCATCGCCTTGATGCTGCGCGATACCTCGGCGATCTGCTGTTCGCGCGGGATGCTGGCGTCCAGGCCGTTGATGAGCTGGATGTAGTCGATGACGACCATGTCGAGCTTCCGGCGGCGGGCGATGCGCCGGCACTTCGCCCGGATCTCGAGGATCGTCTGGCCACCGTTGTCGTCGACGATGAGCGGCTTTCCGCGGTATTCGTTCGAAGCCTGGACGAGGTCCAGCTGCGTCTGCGCATCGGGGCGGCTGGAACGCATCTTCTGCAGGTTGACGCGGGCCCGGGAGCACAGCAGGCGCATCGCCAATTCGCGCGCCGGCATTTCGAGCGAGAACATCAGCACGTGCGCCGGCTCGCGGCCGGAATTCGGCGTCGGGAACATCGCGGCTTCGATGAAGTTGAGCGCGATGGAAGTCTTGCCCATGCCCGGGCGGGCCGCGACGACGATCATCTGGCCGCTCTGGAAACCGTAGGTCAACGTATCCAGGTCGCGGAAGCCCGTCGGTACGCCTTGCACGCGGCCGTTCTCCGCGATCATGCGGGCGACCATCTCCATCGCCTCTTCGATGGGCTTGTCGATCTGCTGCGAAGTCTCGGCGATGCGGCTTTCGCTGATACGGAAGAAGGATTGTTCGACGTCCTCGAGCAGGCGGTCGATGCCTTCGGTGTGCGAGTGGGCCTTCTCGACCGTGCTGACCGACGTGGAGATCAGGCAGCGGAGGAAGTGCTTCTCGCGCACGATGACCATCCAATGCGGGGCGTGGGCGGAAGAGGCCACCTGGCCGGTCAATTCATTGACGTAGGCGGCGCCGCCGGCGGAATCCAGGCGCCCATCGCGACGCAGCTGTTCGGTCAGCGTGATCTCGTCGATGCCCGTGTTTTCCTGCGACAGCTTGACCGCGGCCGCGTAGATGTCCTGGTGCTTCGGATCGAAGAAAAACTCGGGGGTGATCTTCTCGGACAAGCAGCGCTGCAGCGTTTCGCCGTCGATGATGATGCTCGCGATCAACCCGCGCTCGGCGTCGAGGTTATGGGGCGGCACGCGGTCGCCATAATTAGGCTGGGTATCGCGGCGGTTGCGGGGTGTCCGGCCGGCGGGGAAATCACTCATGGAAGGGGGTACTTTGCGGGGGACTAGACGGCTGCACAGCCCGAATTAACGGCAAGTTACACGCAGCCCTTTGTGAACAAAGTGGTAGGCGATTGTCACAAATGCCATCATTTAAGGCTGATTGGGGGATGTGACAGTCTGAAGGCAGAAAGGCTCCCGGCAGGTAAAACCCTCAGGTCATATCTCCAATAGAATAGACCCTAAAAACGGGGGAGTCTGAATGTCTGGCATGTGGTTTCACGTTGTCATGTTTGCGGCGGCTTTACCGGACCCGGAAGCCATCCCCGTGACCGTGAAGCTCATGAGTTTCGACGACCCCCAACGCGAAGTCGCCGTCCTCAATCCCGCAGGCAAACCGGTCTCGGTTCAGCTTTATTCACACAGCCTGACGGCCGCCATTTCCAGCCAGGCTAAAGCGGGGAAGTTCAGTGTGTTCGGCAAGCCGGCCGACCAAGACCCGAAAGCCCCCCTCCCGGTCCTTGCCTCCGCCGACCTTCCCGCCGGCGAACGTAAACTCATCGGCATCGTTTCGGGTGCGGGGGCGGCGACTCGACTGAGTCTCGTCCCGGATCAGACCAGCGATAACGCGGCGGGGACGATTCGCTTCTTCAACCTTTGCCCCCAACCCGTTGGCCTGACCATGCCAGGCGAGCGTCAGATAATCCCCTCGGGTAAAGAAATCACTCTACGCCCCAAGGTGAAACCCTCCGAGTACGGGCAAGCGCAGTTTTTCCTCCCCAACGCGGAGGACGGCTGGCAAGTGGCGGGAGGGCTGCGCTGGCTGCAGTTGCAAGACATCCGCTCCATCCTATTCCTCCTACCCGCGCCCGGGGATGCCGGGATGATCGTGATTCGCGGGATCGAAGAACGCATCGTCGAAGAACTCGCGCCAGCCGCCGCACCACCGGGAGACAAGCAGGTCTCCAAAAACAAGGTGCTTCGCTAAAGTGCGGCCGGCGCCGACAGCCCCCCTTCCGTCGAGGCAAGGATTCACCCTCGTCCTCTCCTTGACGATCATGGCCATGATCGTGCTGACCATCCTGGTCCTGGCCGCCTTCATCACCGTGGAAACACGGGCCTCCAAATGGCTGGTGCTCAAGGCCCGCTCGCGGCTAAACGCCACGATGGCGGCGCGACTCGCGCTCGCGCACCTTCAACAAGCGGCTGGCCCCGACGTGCGGAGCACGGCCACGGGGGAACTCGCCTGCACGCCTGCCCCCGTCAGCCCCTACGACCCCAATCTCGCTTGGAGTCTACGGCCTGGCCAAGGGCAACGTCATTGGACCGGCGTATGGCGGACGGATAAGCCGGAAGAACCGCCCCAGTGGCTGATCAGCGGGCGCGGCGGCAAGCCGCTGGACGACTCGATTCCCTACCTCCTGCAGACGATCAGCCTAGCCGGGGCGACGGACTATGACGCGGGCTACTGGGCCCCTTGGCAGACGGATCATCCCTTGGCCTACTCGGCCGGGGGCAACGAAGCCTTCGCGACCTTGGTCGGCAACGGAACCGCCACGTTGGACATCGGGCCGGACGGGCTGATGGGGACCAGCGATGACATCGATGGTCGCGTGGCGTTGCCGAAAGTCCCGTTACCCGGCGCCGGGCCGAACTCCACCACCGGAAATTTCGCCTACTGGATCGGCGACGAAGGCGTCAAGGCCGCCCTCCACCTCAACGAGACCCGCGACCCAGCCAAAGCGGCGCCGGCCTCACTGACGACCACCACCGCCCTCCGCGCCCCTGGTCGACGTGGGACCGAACTGCTCCTCGGCCACAAGAGCGTAGACCCTTATGTGGCGACCCGACCGGCGATGGTCTCCGCGGCGACGCTCCCGTTGCTGACCGGCTACGACGTGAACGATCCCGCGGCTAATGGTCAGCCCGCCCACAAACTTTCATTCCACCACCACACGCTATGGTCAGCGGGGGTCGTCGCCGACAGTTACCGGGGCGGTCTGCGTCGCGACCTTTCACTGGCCTTCGAGATGGACGACGCGCAATTCGACAAGTCGGACTTTGGTTCGGGCGCCGGCAATGCGTCGGTCACCGAAGCCTACACCGCCGACATGTTGCTCGGCAAACGACGCTCCTGGTTCCCCGATTACGGCGACGCCAAGGTGAATCCAGGCTTCATCTCTTCGCCCGACCCCCGCCCACGCGTCTGGGTTCCCATGTATGAAACGAACGCCGACAACCCTGGCCGGAACCTCGGAAATGCCGGCACCAAATACTTGCCCTGGATGCCGGTGTTCATTCGCGAAGATGAGATGGGGCAGCCGCTGACCGACACGAGCCGCGCCCCGCCCACGACGACGGTGAATGCGCTCTGGGACAAGCAGCCACGCCGGCTCGTGGGCCCCCTCTGGCATCTCGTCCGCGACTACTATCGCCTCTACAAGGACGTCGACTGGGCCGGCAATGAGCCGGCCTTGGGCGCCCGCGCCTTCTACCCCAACACCAACCAATTCGACAAGGGGGGCTACCGCATCCATAAATATGCGCGCTTCGATTTGGACAACGCCTTATGGTCGGGCGGCGGCAAGGTTACCGCACCCTTCACCGACGGCTACGATAGCACCCCGGATCCTTTGGGCTGGATCAATGGACTCAAAGGAGGCGATCTCACGGGCGGCGGTAAGGGCCGCTTCATTCCGCGGGCCGTGCGCGGCGCCTACATGCCGACGGTGCACCGGTTCTCGATGGTGTTCTCTTTGCGGCGGGTGAACATCGGTACCGATTACACCCTGAAGCTGGTCTGCACGCCCATCCTCGTCCTGCATAACCCCTACAACGTCCGGATAAAACTCAAGGAGCCCGCGACGGCTGAACCCGACCTCCGCGTCAAAGGCGGGCTGAAGCTGGTCTTCTCGCAGTTCGACCAGATGCGTCTGCAGATCTTCACCCATAACGGCAACGACCCCGCCCAGCCGTTCGCCTCGGCCGCCACGACGCGGCTCATCGACTCGCTCTATAACTTTACGGCGGCCGCATCCTCCGCCACGGGAGCGAACGCCGAAAACCTCGTCGCCGTCGTGCCCGCCACGACGCTCGAGCCCGGCGAGTTCGCCGTCTTCACCACCAAGGACCTGGTCGATGCCTCTACTTTAGCGCGATCCAACGAAAGCACGCCCATCCCGATCCTCAACATGCAACGAGGTTTCTACTTCACCGGCGGCTTCCATACGGACATCAAGGCCTCGACCCTCGCCGCACCCTATAAGTTCGCCGCCGCCGACCAGGTCAAGTGCTGCATCGATCTCACGAGCTCGATGTACTGGCACCACTGGATCTACCTCAACTCGGGTTGGAAGAAGTCCCTTCGCGACGATACGGTGAGCGCCGACGGGCAAGACCTCGGCTTCGATGAAGTGCTGGGCACCAGCCGCAACAATTCCTACGCCAGCTACGCACACTACATCAACGTCGGTGGAAGCAACTTCGGCGTCACGCAACTTGGGGATGGCGGCAGCGTCACCAACCCCGTGATCGTCGGGCCCGTCTCGGCCATCCGCACCATCAGCGAGACGGCTCCAGGGCCGGTGATCGCCGCCTTCGACACGCGGGCCCGCCTCCCCGACACCGCCCGCACCACCAGCCATAACCGCACCGTCCTCTCTTGGTTCTCAGCCCAATCGAGCCCGGTGCCCGCGGCGCACCCCACCTGGGTCTTCTCGAACCCGCTGCCGCAGACTTCCTCGAACCCCGCGCTCAACGGCCTTCCGGGCATCGGCACGGCCAGCCTCCGGACGCAACTCTTCGGCGGCGACGAATTAGGGCTGAACGGCGTCGCCACTTCGTGGAGCCCCTTGCTGCAGGTCGACGCCGCGAACGCGAATGGCGGCAATGCGCTGGGCGGCTCCTCGCATGGCGCCGCCGGCCAGGGTAAATCCACGGCGGTGGAGATTCCCGTGACGGCGCCGACCTCCCTTGGCCAATTGATGCACGCCAACCTGAGCACCTGGGATTGGATGCCCTATCGGACGGTCGGCAACTCCTTCCCCTCGATGGTCGTGCCCCTCGACAAAGCCTGGACGCACGGGACGCCGCACACCAACGCCAGCTACATCGGTGGACATACCTTCGGGGACATGAGCTACCTCATGAACAATGCCCTCTGGGATGGCTTCTTCTTCTCCGGGGCGGCCCCGACCTTGGCCGACGAAGGTTCCCGCCAAGGCAACTACAACAAAGTCCGCCGCCGGACGCTTGCCGAGGTCATGAACGACTTTGCGAACGGTACCGGCGCTTTGGCGAATCCACGCATGATGCTCTTCCAGACCAACGCTAACTCCGCGGCGACCGCCATCACCGCGGACGGCTTCGCGACCAGCAGTACAGGAGCGCCCACGGATGGGTATCGTCGGTTCGCGGGATACCTGCTGAATGTCGGCGCCTTCAACGTCAACTCCACGTCCGTCGAAGCCTGGACCGCGCTTTACGGCTCCCTCAAAGGACTGGCCCTCGGCGCGCAGGCTGCGAACGCCCCGGCGGCGACGAACAATGCGCGCTTCCCGCGCGTCCTCGGCGGCGCCGGACAGACGCCGACGACCCGGAACATCGCTGATGTCGCTTATTGGAATGGCTATGCCAACCTCTCCGACACCCAGATTCGGGCCTTGGCGGTCGCGACCGTCGCCGAGGTGAAAGCCCGGGCGCAGTTCTTCCAGCGGACCGAGCGGGAGCAGGAGTACCCGCCCACGACGCGGCGCTTCCGCGGCTTCCCGGCGGCCCAAAGCCCGGGCACGCCGTTCCTCGGACTCGGCGAGTTCGTCAACCGCTACCTTGGACCAACGCGTACGGCCGGAGCGATGGTCAGCAATCTGGTCACGATGAACCGCTCCTATTACCCCATCGTGAACACCGCCGCGAACACCACCCTCCCCGGGAGCGCCGAGGGTTTTCGCTGGATGTTCCGCTCCGGGACATTGGAGTCGGCCATCGCTCGGGCGGACAAGAACCTCGGCTCCGAAAGCCTCGCCAAGATGCCCGCCGGAGGAAAAATGATTGATCCCGTGGTATCCCATAACTGGCTCTACCAAGGGGTCGCTGGGGGACGCACCGGAATGCCGCCGGGGCTTTACTTCCGGAATGTCGAAGTCTTGGACCCGGATAACGTCAACCGCACCCACAATGGCTTTGGGGCCAATGGCTGCCTTTTCCAGGGAGACCTCTTGCAGGCCCTCGGGCCCCTTTTGGCCACCCGCTCCGACACCTTCCGCATCCGCGCCTACGGCGAAGCCGTCGACGAGGCCGGTACGGCCCAAGGCTCCGTCCTGGAAATCGTCGTACAACGGACCCCCGACTATCTCGACCCCGCAAACGCCGCCCATGATCGCTTGAAGGATTCCACCCGCTCGCCCATCAATGTGCTGCTGGGCCGCCGTTTCATCATCCTCTCCTCGAAATGGCTTTCGCCTGAAGAAACCTGAACCATGGAACCCCTCCACCTCCGCTCGATCTGCAAGAGTTATCCAAGCCAGCCGCAGCCTTTGCAGGTGCTCGCGGGCGTCTCCCTCACCATCCAGCCCGGTGAACTCTTCTTCCTGCTCGGTCCCTCCGGCTGCGGCAAGACCACTCTGCTTCGCTGCTTGGCCGGCCTGGACTTCCCGACCAGCGGGGGGATCTTCTTCGGGGAACGCGACGTCACGAACCTGGCGCCGCACCTACGCGAAACCGCGATGGTCTTCCAGAGCTATGCCCTTTGGCCGCATCTGACGGTCGCTGAGAATATCGCCTTCGGCTTAGTCGAACGGAAGATTCCCGCCGCCGAGCGGACCGAACGGGTCGAGCAAGCCTTACGCAGCGTACGCCTCGAGGGCTTAGGGGCGCGGGCCATCGACCAACTCTCCGGCGGGCAGCAACAACGCGTGGCACTGGCCCGCGCACTGGTCGTCCGCCCGCGTTGCCTCTTGCTGGACGAACCGCTCTCCAACCTCGATGCGCAGCTCCGCATCGAGATGCGCCGCGAGATCCGACGCATCGTTAAAGAAAACGGGCTCACGGCGGTCTATGTGACCCACGACCAAGAAGAGGCGCTGGCCATGGCCGATCGCATGGCGATCCTGGAGAAGGGCGTGGTCGCCCAGGTGGGCACCCCGGAGGAGATTTACCGCCGACCAACGAGTGCCTCGGTCGCGCGATTCATCGGAGAGACCAATCTCGTCCCCGCTGAACTCCTCGCGGCGGGCGGCGAGTCCATCCAAGTCAAGACAGCGGCGGGCATCTTCACGGGACAAGGCGTAGGGGCTCCGCTAGCCGCCGCGGCGGGCACTCCCGTCACCCTCTCCGTACGCCCCGAAGCCTGGCAGCCCGCCGCGGACGGCGCGCTCAATTCGGTCACCGGTCAAGTCGTTGAACGGGTCTACCTCGGGGCCCGCGCGCAACTCACCTTGGCGAGCCCGCTGGGCGCGCTCAGCGTCGTCATCCTGAATCCACCCACGGGATTGACGACGGGACAAACCCTCACCGTCGCCGTGGCCGCGACGGACGTCGTGGTCCTGCCGCTCGCATGAAGAACGCACGGGTCTGGTGGCTGACACTAGGTTGCATCGGGTTACTCATCGCCTTGCCATTGTTGCTCCGCAAGGACTCCACGCAGCTGCCCGCAGCCGACGCGCGGCGGCTCGTCATCTATACGCCGCATAGCGAAACCATCCGCAAGGAGTTCGCGGAGGCCTTCTCTCGTCATTGGCGGAAAACCCATGCACAAGACGTCTACATCGACTGGCGCAGCCCCGGGGGAACGTCGGAGATCCGGCTGGTGCTCGATGCCGGCTTCAAGGCCGCCGACGAGGGGAAACTCGCCGGCATCGGCGCCGACCTCTTCTTCGGCGGGGGCGAACCTGACTTCGCCAGCCAGGCCAGGAAAGGACGCCTGGTCCCTTTGCAAGTCTTCCAGCGCCACCCCGAATGGTTCGCACCAGGTGGACCGATCCCGGAAATGTTCACCGGCGAGAGGCTATGGGCCAAGGATCGGACGTGGTCTTCTTCTTGCCTCTCGCGCTTCGGTATCTGCTGGTCGCCCGCCCGCTGGCAAGCCCTAGGCTTAAGCCCACCCACGCGCTGGGCTGACCTCACCCAACCGCAACTCCGCGGCCAACTTGCGTTGGCGGATCCAACCAAGAGCGGCTCGGTCGCCCGTATCTTCGAACTGATCATCCAAGCCGAGATGCAGCGCAGCCTGACGGACCCCACGCGCCAAGGGTTGCCAGAAGCCCAGCGGTTAGCCCTAGGTTGGTCCGAAGGTTTACGCCTCTTGCAACGTCTCGCTGCGAATGCCCGCTACTTTTCGGATAGCTCCACCAAGGTTCCCCTCGATGTGGCCGACGGCAATGCTGCCGCGGGCATGTGCGTGGATTACTACGGGGCCGCCTTCGCCCACCAAGTCAACCGGCCGGGGACGACCCGCTTGATTTGGACGGCCCCGGCCGCGGGCACCACGGTCAGCGGCGATCCGATTGCAGTCCTGCGTGGGGCCCCCGAGCCTGAACTCGCCCAAGCCTTTGCGGAATTCGTGCTGAGCCCAGAGGGGCAAGCGCTGTGGAGCTCTCCCGTCGGTGCCCTGCATGGCCCCCGCGAACGCGAACTCTTTCGACCGCCGGTTCGTCAGGATTCCTACGAGGCGCTACCCGCCGAACGGGCCGCCCTCTCGCCCTACCTCTCCGGCGACCATCTCCAGTATCGGCCCGAGCTCACTTCGGCCGCCTTCGGCACCATCCGTCGCGCCGTTCGCGTGATGTGCATCGATACGCACGAAGAACTCAAGGAAGCCTGGACGGAGATCGTCCGGGCCGGCCTGCCGGCGGAGGCGCTCGCGACGATGGCCGACGTCAGCGCCTTCCCCTACCGCGATGGCGGCAAAGGAGATCCAGGCTTGGATAGCACCGACCCACTCGTCTCCGCTCGTCGCATGTCGGAACTCGCGGAAATCTTCCGCCAAAATTACCGCCGGGCCGCCGAGCAGGCACGACAATACCCAACCGCCCGCTAACATGCACCGCCGCACCGCCTGGATTCTCTGCGCGACCATTGGCTTACTATTGGCCGTGGGCTTTATCTACCCGGCCGCCAACGTGCTCAAGGAGGCGTTCGTCGACCCACACGATGGCTCCTTCACCTTCGGCTTTCTCTTCGCTGTTCTGCGTGACCCGCTTTATCGGGAAGGCCTGACGAATGCGTTGCTGCTGGGGGTGGCCAGCACGTTCGTGGCGGTCCTGCTGGCGTTGCCGCTGGCCCTCCTCAACCACCGCTTCTCATTCCCGGGCCGTGGCTTCCTGTCGTTGGCCTTACTCGTCCCGATGATTCTGCCGCCGTTCGTCGGCGCAGTAGGCATCAAATGCATCCTCGGCACGGAGGGTTCTCTGAATGCATTTCTGATTTCGCTTGGCTGCATGGACCACCTCCACCCGTACGACTGGATGGCGGAGCATCGCCTGCTGGGCATCGTCGTGATGAATGCGCTGCACCTTTACCCCATCCTCTACCTCAACATCGCCGCGGCCCTGGCGCAGGTGAACCCTGCGCTGGAACAAGCGGCGGCCAATCTTGGCTGTCCACCTGGGCGGAGATTCTTCCGCGTGACACTACCCTTGATCCTGCCGGGCTTATTCGCCGGTGGAGCACTCGTCTTCATCTGGGCGTTCACTGAACTCGGCGTGCCGCTGGTCTTCGATTTCCCACGGGTCGCTCCGGTGCAGATTTTGGATGGAATTAAAAACCTGGATCGTAACCCGTTACCCTATGCGCTCACGACCATCGTCCTCCTCGTCGCGGGTGGCGTCTTCCTCGCCTCCAAACTAGCCTTTGGCCTAAGTCAGAGTGGGGCAGCGCCACGTCCCAGCCAGCGGGCCGAGCCCATCGCCCTACCAGGCTGGGCTGGCTGGGCCTGCTCGGCGCTTTTTGCCGGCGTGACGGCCCTCGCCTGCCTCCCGCACCTAGGCGTCCTGCTCTTATCTGTTTCCGGCTACTGGCATCAATCCATCCTGCCGGCTGAATTCACGGCGGCCCATTGGCAGGAAGCCTTGGGCAGCGCCTTGGTGGTTCCCTCGATTCAAAACAGCTTGGCTTACGCAGGTTTGGCGACGGTTTTGACCTTGGTGGTCGGCACCGCCGCTGCTTGGGTCATTACCCGCTCAGACCTCCGGATCAGGCACCTCCTCGACACCTTGACGATGTTGCCGCTCGCAGTCCCCGGTTTGGTGTTAGCCCTAGGCTACCTATCGCTGTCCCAAGAAGGTAAACCCTTTGCAATCCTCGTGGGCGCAGGCGGGAGCCCCTTCCTCCTACTCGGCGTCGCTTATGCGATCCGGCGACTGCCTTATGTCACTCGGGCCGCTTGCGCTGGCCTGCAGCAATGTGACCCCGCCTTGGAAATGGCAGCGCGCTCGATGGGCGCATCGGTTTGGTCAACCTGGCGGCGCATCACCCTACCCCTTCTCGCGGCCCATCTAGCCGCAGGGGGAGTGCTTGCGTTTGCGTTCTCGATGCTCGAAGTCAGCGACAGTTTGATCCTCGCTCAGCGGGCTGAACACTTCCCGGTAACGAAGGCGACCTTTGCGCTGATGTCCGCCCTCGGCGATGGCCCACAGCTCGCCGCAGCCCTAGGCGTATGGTCCATGGCTTTCCTGTCCGCATCGCTCATCGGGGCCGCCCTCCTGAGTGGACGACGTTCCGGACTCGGCGGCAACTAAGGTCGAAACGACCGAATGTTAAGCCTTAGGGGCGGACTGGCGGCGACGGCGGACGGCGACAAACGCCAAGGCTAAGCAGCCAAGGCCGAGGCCATAAGTGGAAGGTTCGGGGATCGCGGAAGCGTACGCCAGGTTGATGGCCGAACCGTCGAAAGCCAGCGACCAGTTTGCCAGGTCGGACTGCGTGCCATCGGCGAAGCGGAACTGCGCCAGGTCGTAGGTGAAGAGGTCCGTGATGTTGTTCGTCGAGCCGGGCATCGTGATCGACGCCACATTCGCCAAGGTGAACGTCCGGGCTTGGCCATTGGCAAAGGCCGTGGAGTTGCCGAATGCAAGGTCCCCGGGATTGGCGAAGGAAACCACGCGGATGATCGCCTTGTTCGCGGCCGAGAGGTTGCTGAGGTCGAGGCCCGCCCCAAACGCGAAAGTGTCGTAACCGACGCCAGCCAGGCCGGCCGCATCATTGACCTTCCACTCGAGGACGGAGCCGGACTTCAACGTCGCGAGTCCATTGGTCGTCAGGGTGGCGGCATTCAACTGTCCAGGGTTGGTGCCCGCGGCAAGTACGCCGGAAGAATTGACGGTGACGGCACCCGTGGCGCCATTGCCGGCCAAACGGCCGCCGGCGTTGACGGTTAGGTCATTGGTGATGGTCGTCGCAAGGAAGAGCTGGCCGGTGCCGCCGATGACAACGCCACCCGTCCCCAAGGCCGAGCTGCTGGTCGCGCCATTGGCAGCGATGACCCTGAGCACGCCACCGTTGACGGTTACGCCACCGTTAAAGGCACCAAAGCTTGAGAGCGTCTGCGTATTCGAGCCAGTCTTCACGAGGGAAAGGCCACCGTTACCGTCCGAGAGGTAACCCGAGAAGCCGGTGCCGGGAGAAGTATCCCCGCCCAAGGTAAGCACCGAAGCGGTCGTACCGTTATTGGTGATCGTCAGGTATTGCGAAACGGAGACAAGGGCACCGTCGGCCAGATAGGCGACCTGCTGGCTATAGCCATTCAAGTCAATCACCGGGAGCCTCACGCCCGTCTTGGTGCCGACGATGATACCGGTGGTCGTGGGCAAGGCGTTGTTGATGCCGAGCACCAAGTTGGCACCCGCCGTTGGGGTGTTCGCGTTGATGGTCGTGTTACCGGTGTAGGTGCTGACGCCCGTGAGGGTCAACGGCATCGTTCCGCCACCCGTTGTTGAGTTATTTGAAATATCCACATCGGAATTTCCGCTGAGCTTATTAACCGACAAACTGCCACCATTCGTCCCACCGATGGTGGTCGCAAACGTGGTCGAGGGAGTGTAGGTAGTTCCCGTCCAAGCACCCTTGGTAAAGGCGGCCCCCGTACTATTAAGAATAATTTCCGAGGTGATCGTCCCGCCCACGTCGCCTGACGTGTTGGAGAAGAGCGCGCCCGAGCTGACGACCTTGATCGCACCTGGACCGGAAATCGTGCTGCTGCCATTGACGTCGAAGCGGATGGGGCCGCCGAGGACTAGGTTACCCGTTAACGTCGAGTTCGCGAAGACCTTAACGATGCCCGAAGCCTGCCCGAGGACGAGATCGCCTGCCGCGACATTAAAGGCGGCCCCGGCGGAAGAAGAGATGGTGCCGCCGAGGGTCAAAGTGCCCGCGCCCAATTTAGTCAAAGCACCCGAAATCGCCGCGGCACCAGAAATCGTGCGATCCTCCACCGCCTCGATAGAGCCACCTGCGGCTCCGACGCTCAGGGCGTTGGCGACGGTATAGGTCCCGGCAGCGAGCTGCAGGGTGCCACCGGCGAGGGCGATCGTGCCCGTACCAAGACGGCCGGCGCCATCGATGATGACCGTGCCCCCGTTGATGCTTGTACCGCCGGAATAATCATTATCGGAGGTCAGCTGCAGGCTGCCCGCCCCTGCCTTCGTCAACGCTGTCGCACCGGTGATTTTATCGCCAGCAGTGGCTCCGCTGAACACGTAGGTTCCAGAAGCGTTGCTTACGTTGACCGAGAGGGGTGCCAAGGCGCCAGAAAGGGTGATCGTACCACCCGTCCCACTGAAGGTCACGCCATCACCCGCGGCGTAAGCCGTCGGCGTGGCGTTGTTGGTCCAATTAGAGGTAGACGCATCCCAGATACCGCTTCCCGCCAAATTCCAGACCAGGTTACGGATGACCGGAGCGCTGAGAGAGAAGTTATCCACCCCCGCAAGGGCGTCCGAACCCCCTTCATCCGTTTCCTTCCAAGCTAGGTACAGGAACTGACCGGCGCCCCAACCCAAGCCCGTCAGGTTGCCGGCCTTCGTGCCGATTTTGAACATGGGACTGATGGCGGCCGCCGTTCCCGAAGCAGCCCCTGTACCAGTCGAGGGCGTACTGAAACCCATCGTGGTGGCGGTCATCGCCGCGCCGAAAGTACCCGCAGCGCCCAAAGCTGTCGAAGTGCTGACATCCGTGGCACTGACCAGATAGGAAAGAGGGTACTGATTGATCGTGGTCGATGGGTTCCGGTTGATGAAGGCGTCGTAAGAGAGTTGCAGCGTATCAATCGTGGAGCTGGACGTATTTTGGAGCACCAGACCGAAGAAACCATAGGCCGAGCCCGACCCTTGGGAACCCAGCGCGCGCCCGCCGGAGGTATCATACAGCTGTCGGAATCCTCCGGTGGAGCTGCCGCCAGCATCGGCGCCTTGCCACTTGGCGGCAGCGGTCGTCCAGCCAAGTCCGTAAATGAACCAACCCTGAACTCCCGCAGAGCCTCCGGAGAGGGTGGTTAATTCCGTCATGGTGGAACCCGCAAACGACGATGTTGCGATCGCCGTCCCCGTCATCGTCTGGAAGTCCTGCGTATAGGTGGTCGTTCCATCGAAGGAAATGACCGCCGCCGGGGCGAGCGAGCCCATCGCCAGCAAAGCGGCGAAGGCGATCAACGGACGGGACGGACGAGGGGATAGGTTTTTCATATGTACTAATATTATGATGACACGCTGAAGCCCGCTCAGCGGGGCTCGACCATGAAAGCCGCCACACCGGTTACATGTTCTAGGCGGACCCGTGACGGGCAGATGCCAAACCCACCACCTGCCGAAATGACGTCAGCGACCAATGGTCGTGACATCGTTGACACGTGCTCTTCACATTTTTGCCGTGGGCTAAAGTCCTCACTCGAGAATGATGACTATACCCTGTATCCATGAAACGCCTCTTCTCCGCCTGCCTCATCCTATTTACCTCGCTTGTCTGGGCGGCGGAAACATCCGCGCCGCCCGCGCCGCGCTTCAGCGTGATGGCCTTCAACGTGGAGAACCTCTTCGACCTCGATGAGGTATCGCTCTATGAGGACTTCGTCGTGACAGGCACGCGCCCGGAGCGCTGGACGCCCGAGAAGCTGGCCAGCAAGCTCAGCCGGATCGCCGCCGTCATCAAGTCCAGCCAAGACGGCCGCGGGCCTGATGTGCTCATCCTGGGCGAGCTCGAGGCGGATCACACGCCCGCTTCTGCCACCACGCCGGAGGCCTTCATCGCCGCTTATCGCGGTCGAAACTACCGCGACCTCCTGAAGGGCGAGCTGCCCGTCGAATTGGCGGGTGCGCCGATTGAAGCCTGGCTGCTCAAGGCCTTGGAAGATGAAGGTCTGAGCGGCTACAAGATCGTGCTCGGCGATATCCAGGACTTGACGCAGGAGGCCATCCATTGCGCCATCCTCACGCGCCTCCCCATCAAGGCGGTTCGCCAACACCGCGTACAGGCGGCGCGGACCATCGTGGAGGCGGAACTCGATGTCGGCGGGGAGGCCGTGTTCGTCTTCGCCAACCACTGGAAGAGCGGTGCCGGCAGCCCGGCCACGGAAATCACCCGCATCCAAAACGCCGGCGTGGCCCGGGCCCGCATCGACGAAATCCTCAAGGCGAACGCACGCGCGAACATCGTCTTCGGGGGGGATCTGAACTCGCATTACAATCAAAAGCAGCGCTATCCGGCCATGACCAAGACCGGCATCCAGGACGTCCTGCGCTCCCAAGGCGATCCCGCCAAACTGGCGAACGGCAGCGCCGACCTTTACAACCTCTGGTATGACGTCGAACCAATGGCCCGGAAGTCCGATGAGTACCGCGGCGAATGGGGGACGCTGATGCACCTCATCATCTCGCAGGGACTAGCCGACGGCCAGGGCTTGGACTACGTTCCCGGCAGCTTCGGGGCGGTGATCCTTCCCGGACTGAATGCCCACGCCTACCCCGTCACTCCCTGGCGCTGGACCAACTACGGCCCGGGCGCCGGCGTCAGCGACCACTTCCCGCTTAAGGCCGAATTCACGATTCATCCCAAGCCGGCCACCGCCCCGCTGACCCGCCCCGAGCTCTCACCGAGCGAGGGCCTCGCAGCCTTCCCGACGATGCTCGACGTCGCCAAGTTCGGCAACGCCTCCTCGATTGCCACCTTGAGCCCAGATGAGACCGCCCGGCAAATCGGCGCCATCTTCGTCCTCGAAGGCACCTTCAACGGCGGGGCCAAGCCGTCGCTCCTAATCGACGGTAAACGATACGCGCTTTACGTGCCCGATGAAACTTTGCTGAAGACGGTCAAGGCCACGAAAAAAGGTCAAGCCGTCCGCTGGCTCGGTCAGCTCAACTTCTACAAAGGCCAACTCGAATTCATGATCAGCAGCCCTGATTGGCTTAAGGCACGCTGAGCCTAGGCCAAAAAAAACCCGCTCAGGGAGCGGGCTTTCGGCAGGGTAAGAACGGAAGGCTTACTTGGTTTCCTTCTTATCCTTGCGTGGCTTACGCGGCTTCTGATCGCGTTCAGAGCGTTCCGGAGCTTCTTCGGCTTCTTCGGCGACCGGCTCGATCGGGTTCTCGGAAACCACTTCGAACTCCTGCTCGACCGAGACGGAAGCGTGGAGGCGGATGGTCGTGAGATGCTTGCCGAGGACCTTGACCGGACCCTGGCCGAGGTGGATGCGCTTGCGCTCCAGCTCGATGCCGTGCTCGGCGAGCTTGGCGGCGATTTCCGCGGTGCTGATCGCACCGAACATCTTGCCACCTTCACCGGTCTTGACGGCGAAGACGAGCTTGAGGGCGGCCAGCTTGGCGGAGGTCGCGGTGGCGGACTCGAGGTCCTTGGCTTCGCGGGCGTCGCGGGCCTTCTTCAGGGACTCGATGTACTTGGTGTTGGCGCGATTGACGGGGAGCGCGATGCCCTGCAGGAGCAGGAAATTGCGCGCGTAGCCCGCGCGGACGCGGACCTGCTCGCCTTCGGCGCCGAGGCCGTCGACAGGCTTGATGAGTAAAACTTCGGTGAATGCCATGGTGGTGTCTTGCTTGGGTTAAAGTGAGGGTTGGATTTAGAAGGGGACGTCGTCGCCGCCGTGGTCGCCGGAAGGCGCCGGGGTGTCGCCACCGCGGGAGCGCGGAGCCGAACCGCCGTCTTCGCCGCCTTGGGCCTTGCCGCCGATGAACGTGAAGTTTTCGAGGACGACGCCGAGGCGCGAGCGCTTCTCGCCGGTCTTCTTGTCTTCCCACTGGTCGAGCTTGAGGCGGCCTTCGACGAGGATGCCGGAACCTTTGCCGCAATACTTGGCGATGATTTCAGCCTGCTTGCCGTAGCTCTCGATGTCGACGTAAGTGACTTCCTCGCGCTTTTCGCCTTCCTTGGTGGTGTAGGCGCGGTTGACGGCGAGGGAGAACTTGGTGAGGGCCTGGCCAGAGGGCAACGCCCGCGCTTCCGGATCGCGGGTCATATTGCCGGCGAGGATCACGCGATTGAAGGACGAGGCCATGGTTGTGAGGAGACGAGCGGGGGCTTAGGCGCGGACCGACTGCACGAGGATGCGATCCACGGTGCGGTCGAGGCGAAGCTTGTCGGCGAAGGCGGTCGGGGCGGTGACCGGACCTTCGAAGTGGAACTGGACGTAGAGACCGGAGAGGAACTTGCGGTCGACGGCGCGGCTGAACTCGCGCTGGCCGAGGTTTTCGACCTCGGTGACCTTGCAGTCGACGGACTTAAGGATTTCCTTCAGGCGTTCGATAGCGGCCTCGGGGGCCTCGGCGGAACCGCGGAGGTCGAGGATCAGGCTGACGCGGTAGGCGCGGCGAATCGTGGCGGTGGTCATGGTAATGGTGGTTTTCTGTTGGTGAAGTTTTGGGCGGCCGGGAGGCCGCGGGAAATCAGGGTTTCTAGTCCTAAGAGGAAGTCAGGGGTAGCTTGGTGGAGGCGCTGCAGGTCTTCGGCCGGGAATTTGCCGAGCACATGGTCGGCGAGGTCTTGGGCGGGGTGCCGCTTGGGACCGATGCCGAGACGAGCTCGGACGAACGCTTCGCCGAAATGCTGGATACAACTGGCGATGCCGTTGTGACCAGCCGCGGAGCCACCTAGGGAAAGTCGCATCTGGCCGGGTTCGAAGGCGATATCGTCGTGGAGGACGACCATTTCGGCGGCGGGGAGGCGATGGAAGTGGAGGAAGCCGGCCAAGGGTTCGCCGCTCAAGTTCATGAACGACTGCGGCTTGACGAGGAAGACCTGCCGACCACCGAAGGTGGTCTTGGCCACGGCGGCCGGGAAACGGCTTTCGTGCTTCCACTCCGCGCCAGCCTTGGTGGCCAGCGCATCCAGGATGATCCAGCCCGCATTGTGGCGGGTGGCGATGTATTCCTTGCCGGGATTGCCGAGGGCGGCGATGACCGAGAATACCATCTGACTTCAAAGAACAGGTGCCGGGGACGCCCGGCGCGGAAATTACTTCTTGGCGGCCGGAGCAGCAGCCGGAGCAGCACCAGCGGCCGGAGCCGCGGCACCCGCGGCCGGAGCGGCAGCACCTTCGGCGCCCGCGACCGGAGCGGCAGCGGCGGCTTCGGGAGCGGCTTCTTCTTCGGCCATTTCGGAGCAGACCACAACGACACGGGCAGGGTCGCCAGGGAAAGTGATGCCAGCCGGAGCCTTGAGGGCGCCGACGTGGATGGACTCGTTGACCTTCAGCTCGGTCACGTCGACTTCGATGAATTCAGGGAGATCCTTCGGCAAACAGCGGACATTGACGGTCTGGGAGACGATCGCGAGGGTGCCGCCATCGGTCTTCACGCCATAGGCCTCGCCGACCACGCGGATCGGGATCGCGGCGCTCATCGGAGCGTTCGGGTCGATCTGCTGGATGTCGATGTGGAGGAACTTCTGGGTGATGGGGTGACGCTGGAACTCCTTGATGATGGAGAGCATCTTCTTCCCTTCGAGGGTGAGCTCGATGAGGGCGGCAGCGGTGCCCTTGGCACGCATGAGGTCGCGGAACTTCTCCTGTTCGACGGAAACGCTGTGGTTGCCGGCAGGACCATAGATGATGGCCGGAATGGAACCCGCGTTGCGCATACGACGGGAGTGGCCACGGCCAAGGTTCTGACGATTGGAGACGGTGAGACTGAGCTGCTTCATGGTGTGTAAAGGTCTTTGGGAGCCTGGTAAGTCGCGGGCCCGCGTTGTGCGGCCGTGCCTTGCCTAGGGAAAGGAGGGTCGAACTTGAGAAGCCCGGCCACGGAAGCAAGCGGGAAATTAAAAGGGGGCTTTCCTCGCGGAAAACCCCCTGAAAAGCCAGAATAGAGCCTCGGGCTTAGTTATAGGTGGCGAGCCAGGCGGCGATATCGGCCACATCCTGAGCCGTCAGCCCAAGCTGATCGGACGAAAGCATCAGGGAACGGTTCAATTTGGACTGTCCCGCGATACGGTTCTTGGGAACGAGCTGGGAGACGCCACCCGCCGATTTGACGACCACCGGGTCGTTATTGGACTGAATGAGCCCGTCGATCTGGCCGCCTGCCTTGAGCTTCAAGGTCGAGCCTTCGTAGCCAAGGGCGATGCTCGCCGAGGGCTCCACGATGGCGGTGACAAGGGATTCCACGCCATGACGGGCGGCGAAACCACGAAGTTCAGGCCCGTAGCTCGGGCCGTTGGCCCCGACTTGGTGGCACATGGTGCAACGCTGGACGAGTTCCCCACCCCGGGTGGCGTCGCCCTTCTTGGAGAGGACGTCCTGGACCGTATAGGTGGCCTTAGGGGCCTCGGGGACCGGGGCCGGGACCACCGTGACCTTGGCTTCGTCGTAGACGCCGGCCTTCTTCAGTTCGGAGCGAATATCAAAGGCCGACCATGTGCCGGTCATGCGCATCAACGCCCAAGTGGCGGCTTCGCCCTTCACCGGCGAACCTTCCCCGGCGAGCTTGATCATGGCGAGGGCGGCCTCCTTCGACTCGACAAACGAGAGGGTCTCGGTCGCCAACGTTCGTTGGGCAGCGGGCACCTTCTGGCCGCTGGCCTGCGCGGCGAGTTCGTTCACCATCTCCGGAGTGTGCAGTACCCAAGCGATGCGGGCAACATGGGTCGGCCAGGTTTCGCCGTTCTTGACGGAAGCCGCCTTCACCGCGGCCCAGACCGCCGACTCCTTGCCGGCGGCACCGATGCCGAAGGCGGCGAGCGAGTTCTTGTCGGTCACGTCGAGGTGCTTGGCGAGTTCGACGAGGATCGGCACGGCCTTGTCGGCGGCGACGGTGTGGAGCGAGGTGGCCACGTCGCGACGGACGGCGACATCGGGATCGGCGGCCAGCGCCGCGGAGGCGGCGAGGACGTCGTGGTTGGCGCGGCGCAGGGACTGGAACGCGAGGCGGCGATTGGCCGGGTTGGCGTCCTTGAGGAGTTCCTTGGCCCGGGCGACGCCTTCGTCACCCAGGTAGGGCAAGAGCCACACGGCGCGGGCGGCGACGTAGGGATTGGCGTCCTTGGCGAGTTCGAGCACGGCAGGCAGAGCCTTCACGCCGAAGCCCTTGGCGGCGTTGAAACCAAGGTGACGGACATTCACCGCGGGACTGCGCAAGGCCTCGACCGCGCCGGCCGGGCTGGAGAGGTCGAGCTTGGGGATCACGGACTTGAAGCCCTTCGGGGCGATCCGGTAGATCGCGCCGGTGCAGGTGTCGTCGAGCGTCTGGTGGCCACCGACGCGCGTGTCGAACCAATCGGCGACGTAGATCGCGCCATCGGGACCGACGGCGACATCGGACGGACGGAACCAGATGTGCTCTCCGCTCTTGCCCGGGGTCTTGATGCGATGGAAGTCGGTGCCTTCGAATTCGCGCGCCGGGTTCGAAGTGATGAAGTCCTTACGCATGGCCTCATTAAGCGCGAAGGCGCCCTTCCGCGGCTGCAGCTTGTAGCCGAAGATCGTGTTGCGGGATGGTTCGCAGTTCAGCAGCGTGCCGTTCCAAGCGGCCCCGAGCGCGCCGTTCTCGTAGATGGCGACCCCCGTCGGCGAACCCGACCCGTAGACGTCGCCGACGTCCATGGTGTC
>DBCN01000135.1:0-2840 GCA_002293065.1 Opitutia bacterium UBA957 | reverse complement strand
CGGCAGCTGCTGGAGTCGTCGTTGTCGCCCTGGAAGAGGTCGCCGAAGGAAGACGGGAAGTGCTCGTAGCTGTTGCGGTAGCCGTTGCCGATGATTTCGACGCCCGTGGCATCGGGGTTCATCCGCGCGGAAAAGCCGGCGGACCAGACGAAGCCGTCGTCGCTTTTCGCGCCGGCGGTGGCCTTGGGGTCGTAGGGCCACGCGCCACCGCGCTGATCGACGTAGGAGGAAGAGATGCGATAGGCCTTGCCGGTCTTGTCGGTGAACGAGCCGCCGCAGTTGCCGGCGTTCAGGTAGAGCTTGCCGTCGGGCCCGGCGACGATCGCGTGCAGCGAGTGGTCATGGTCCTGGCCACCGAAGCCGCCCAGGATCACTTCGCGTTTATCGACCGCGGGGTCGAACTTGCCGTCGCGATTCACATCGGTGAACTTGATGAGGTCGGGGGCGTGGGAAACAATGACGACGTTGTCGAAGACCGCGATGCCCAGCGGAGAGGTCCAACCCGCGTCTTGCACGAAGGTGTGGACGGTGTCGGCCTTGCCGGCCCCCTTGCTGTCGCTGAGCACCACGACGCGGTCGCCTTCCGGGCGACGCTTACCGCCTTTGTTGTAGACGCGGTAGTTGACGCCTTCGGTGACCCACACGCGCCCTTGGGCATCGATGTCCAAGTTCGTGGGATTGGCCAGCATGGGCGAGCGCGCCCAGAGCGTGACTTCCAAGCCCTCGGGGACCTGGAAAAGGTTGAGCGAAACGGAACCCCCTTCGGAGGGCGCGTACGGTTGGGGGGCGGCCGAAAGGGAAACGGCGGCCATCAGGAAGAAGGCGAGACGGGGCATGCCCCGATAACAAGAGCCTCGGCGGAAAGTTCCAGCCTAAGTTATCAATCGGCAGCAGAATACCCGCCACGGGACCGGGTAGCGGCCCGGTCCATCCGCGCAGGCCTCCAAGGCCCATCATCAGCACCGCTTACTTCTTCGGCGCGAGACGCTTCAGCTGACCGGAGAGGGTGACGAAGAGGACGTCGCCATTGACGGGGTCGTGGCCGAACCCGGCGATGGTCATGTCCTTGGCCAAGACTTCTCCCGTCCACTTTCCGTCCTTCTCCTTGATGGCGAGCAAGCGGCCCGAGGCATAGTCGCCGAAAACATAGGCGTCCCGAATCGCGGGAATGCGCTCGCTCCGGCAAAAGACGCCACCGGTCACGGAGCTACCGACCTTGCGGTCGTAAACGTAGATGGGGGGGACATAGGCCGAAGGCGGGGCCAACTTCGCCGGGCCCTGCTTGGCGCTGGCATCCTTGCGGTTGAAAACATGGTTACCTTCGACCTCGCTCCAGCCGTAGTCCCCCCCCGCGGTGAGGATGTGGATTTCCTCGAAGAGGTTCTGGCCCACATCGCCGGTGTAGCAGGCGCCGGTCTTGGGGTCGAAGGAGAAACGCCAAGCATTCCGGAGGCCGGTCGCCCAGGTCTCGGTCCGGACGGACTTCGCGTCGAGGGGCTGGCCGCGGTGGCTCGTGGCCTTGACGAAAGGGTTGTCGGCCGGGACGGCATAGAAGGCTTCACCCTTGGTGTCCACCGGCACCGAAGCGTGGGGATTCGGCGCCAGGTTGCCTGGGCGCTTATCGACATCGATACGGTAGACGGCGGCATGGAAGCCCTTGTTGATGAAACCCGCCGTGTTGAAGGCATCGCCGGCCGCCCCGCCATCGCCGCAACTGAAGTAGAGGTAACCGTCGGGTCCGAAGTGGAGATCCCCGCCGTTATGGTTGGAAGCCGGGTCGGCTTGGCTCACCAAAGGCTGCTCGGAGTCCGCATCGATCTTGAAGGGCTTCTCCTTGGAAACCAGGAAGCGGGACACGCGCTGATGGAGCTTTCCGTTGATCTTAAGACTATAATAGACAAATACTTGTCCGTTCTTTTCGACGTTCGGATGGACCGCCAGCCCAAGCAGGCCGCACTCCCCGCCGGCCTCGAACTTACCCTCCTTCACCTGAAGCTGAAAGACGGTGCGCTTGGTTGGCTGGCCGGACTTCAGTCCTTCGACCAACTGAATCTTGCCACCCAGGAAGCTACCCTTACCCGCGGGATCGGGGTCGCCCTTTTCGACGACGAAGAAGGCATCGGTCCGGCCCGGGTAAGGGGTGATCGCCACGGGGAGACTGAAGCTCATCCCCGGGTAAGCCTGTTCGACCGAGACCAAGTCAGCGGCGCGGAGCGGAGCCGTGGCGAGGGCGGCGACGGCAAGAATCATGGAGAGGGGTGAAGGCTGCATGGGAGTCAGGGGTGGAGACCTTATGGCAGACAGCAAGCCGGACTAAAAGTTTTTTCGAAATGGACGGCGGGCCCGGGGGCGGCCGGCAACCTTGCAAATACCTTTATTTTTCGCTGGTTTTCAGCACACAGTTCGATACTAAATAGAACCGCATCACTGCACACCAACCCATAAACACCATGTCCAAAGCCCTCACCAAGTCCCAAATCGCCGCTGCTATCGCCGAGAAGGCCGAGATCAGCAAGAAGCAGGCCGTCGCGATCCTCGAGATCATCGCCGCCCTCGCCTACAAGAACGCGAAGAACTCCTTCACGCTCCCCGGCCTCGGCAAGCTCGTCCTCGTCCACCGCAAGGCTCGCCTCGGTCGCAACCCTGCCACCGGCGAAACCATCCAGATCAAGGCCAAGAAGGTCGTGAAGTTCCGCGTGGCTAAGGCCGCCAAGGACGCGATCCTCGGCGCCAAGTAATCTCTCGCGAGATTCACGCCAAAAGGCGCTCCGCAAGGAGCGCCTTTTTTGTTGCCCGCGTTTTTGCATGATGCGCGGCGCGCCGACAGGCACGGTTTTTCT
>DBCN01000055.1:22684-29800 GCA_002293065.1 Opitutia bacterium UBA957 | reverse complement strand
GGCAACGAAGGCGAGGGCGATACCGGTGTTGCCGGAAGTCGGCTCAACGATCGTGCCACCTGGCTTGAGGCGGCCATCGCGCTCGGCGGCGTCGACCATCGCACGCCCAATACGGTCCTTCACGCTCGAGAGCGGGTTGAAGTATTCGAGCTTCACCAGGATCTCGGTGTTGAGACCGGCGGTGACCTTATTCAGACGGACGAGAGGGGTACGACCGATGGTGTCGATGACGCTGT
Organism: Opitutia bacterium UBA957; assembly: GCA_002293065.1. Taxonomy (GTDB): domain Bacteria; phylum Verrucomicrobiota; class Verrucomicrobiia; order Opitutales; family UBA953; genus UBA953. The sequence continues at coordinate 29,564 of DBCN01000055.1, read as the reverse complement.
TGTAGATAGCCATGGGGTTAATGATTAGTAGTTGAGTAATGATTAATGGATTAAGTCTAAATGGTCTGCAAGAAAAAACCCGGGGTTACCGGGCTTAGGGTGTGAAAACTTAGTAGCGGCGCTTAGGCGGAGGACCAAGGGGCCGCGGAGCGGTGTCTCGCAGACGGAAGATGATGCGGGCCTGGGTCAGGTCAGCGGGGCTCATCTCAACCTTCACGCGATCACCAGGGTTGATGCGGATGAAGTTCTTGCGGAGGCGGCCGGAGATACGTCCCAGCACCACGTGCTTGTTGGGGAGCTCAATCCGGAACATGGTGCCAGGAAGCACCTGCAGGATTTTGCCTTCGAGTTCGATAACGGGTTCTTCAGCCATGCCTTGTATCCCCCTATCCATGCGCAGGATGGCGCCGAGTCAATCACTGTAGTAAGGCCGCCTCCCCGCTTGCCTCCGGGGCTAACCCGGTGATTCTGCTCCCATGGAAGGCGAAAGCCATACTCCCCGCCCGGGCCTCACCTGCCCCTTCGAGAAGCTCCGCCCGTCGCAATTGGTCCGGGATGACGCCTTTTACATGGCTTTGGCCTTCAACCTGGCCGTGGACGCCTGGCGCATCGATGAGGTCCCGATCGGCGCCATCATCGAACGCGGGGGCGAAATCATCGCCGCCGCCCATAATGAGGTCGAACGCTCCAACGACCCGACCGCGCATGCGGAGATGTTGGCCATCACGCAAGCCGCCCATAAGATCGGCGACTGGCGGCTCAACGATTGCACGCTATACGTGACCAAGGAACCCTGCCCGATGTGCTCGGGTGCGACCATCATGAGTCGCCTAGGACGAGTGGTCTATGCCTGGGGAGACCCCAAGATGGGGTGCATGGGCGGTGCGACGGCCCTGCACGCCCTGCCGAAGCTCAATCATCGGGTCAATGCCGTCGGCGGTGTCCTCGAAGCCCCCTGCAAGGAAATCCTCCAAGCATACTTCAACATGAAGCGTGGCCGAGAAACCTCCGACCCGGCTTGACCCCGTCCGTGTTTCGTCATCGTTAACCCCATGGACCGCCGCGACTTCCTCAAACAGACTTCCCTCGCCGCCGCGGCCTTAGCCGTGACTCCACTCTCCGCCCAAACCGCCCCCGCCAACCGCCCACCCCTTTCCACTCCCACCATGTCCTACACCCTCGCCCCCCTGCCCTACGCCCACAACGCCCTCGAGCCGCACATCGACCAGGCCACGATGGAAATCCACCACGGGAAGCACCACAACGCTTACGTGACGAACCTGAACGCAGCGCTCGCCAAGGAGCCCGGCTTCAACGGTGGCACCGATGTCGACGCCCTCATCGCTGACCTCTCCAAGGTCCCTGAGTCCATCCGCACCGCCGTCCGCAATAACGCCGGCGGCCATGCCAACCACACTTTCTTCTGGAACAGCCTCTCGCCCAACGGCGGCGGTGAACCGGTCGGCGCCCTCGGCGAAGCCATCACCAAGGCTTTCGGTGGTCTCGAAGGCGAGAACGGCCTCAAGGCCAAGTTCAAGGTCGCAGCGACCACCCGCTTCGGCTCCGGCTGGGCATGGCTCGTGGTCAAGGCCGACAAGTCCTTGGCCGTCACCTCCACGCCCAACCAGGACAGCCCGCTCATGAAGGGCATCGCCGACGTGAACGGCGCCCCGGTCCTCGGCCTCGATGTCTGGGAACACGCCTACTACCTGAAGTACCAGAACCGCCGCCCGGACTACGTCGACGCCTTCTGGAAGGTCATCGACTGGAAGAAGGCCAACGAGCTCTACCTCAAGGCGATCGCCTAAGCGGCCCTTCCGCCCCACCAAAGGCCGGCCCAGCGATGGGTCGGCCTTTTTTGTTTCTGGCACTTTGGCAAGATACTGCTGTCATAAAGACACCCCCCTGTTCCTCCGCGCCGCTCCCTGCTGGTGGGCCCCTGCCACCTATTGCCCTCCTTCGCCTAAACTTTGACGACGCTGACCGCAGCCAAGATCCCCCAACCCTTACCCCCACAACCACCGCTTCCCATGAAATACCAACGACTCCTCCTCACGCTCGGCGCCTTGGCCGTCGCCTGCCTGCCTTGCGCGCAACTCTTCGCCGCCGATGCGGCGAAAGCCTCCGCGGCCGACCTCACGAAGCCCGTGCAGGTCTTCATCCTGCTCGGCCAATCCAACATGGTGGGTCTGGGTAAAGTCACCGGTCCCGATGGCTCGCTGGACTTCGCGGTGAAGAACAAGAAGAAGTACCCGCACCTCGTCGACGCCGCGGGCAACTGGGCGGAGCGTCCCGACGTCCGCAACGTGCGCGTGATGGTCGGCCGCAGCGGTGGCATGCAGCTTTTCAACAACGAGTTCCTCAAGGTCGGCGGCAAGTCGCTGGGGCCCGAATACGGCATCGGTCATCCGCTCGGCGATGCCGTCGAGGCGCCGGTGATGCTCCTCAAGAGCTGCATCGGCAACCGCAGCCTAGGCTGGGACCTCCTGCCTCCGGGCAGCGAACGCTACGTGTTTGAAGGTAAGGTCTACGCCGGCTACAAGGATCGCCCCGACTCCTGGGCCGTCGATCCGGCCAAGGGTACGGCCACCGTGCCCGGACCGTGGGTCGACAAGGCGGGCAAGCCGATTGATTGGTACGCCGGCAAGCAGTACGACGACGATATCGCCAACGCCAAGAAGGTCTTGGCCGAACTCGGCAAGTACTACCCCGGCGCGACCAAATACGAAGTCGCAGGCTTCTTCTTCTGGCAGGGCGAAAAGGACGGCGGCAACGCCGGCCATGCCTCCAAGTACGAAGAAAACCTCGTGCGCTTCATCAAGTACCTCCGCAAGGATTTCGACGCCCCCAACGCCAAGTTCGTCCTCGCGACGCTCGGCGAAGCCACCAAGGGCAGCGCCGGCAACGGCGGCAAGATCCTGGAAGCCCAACTGGCCGTCGATGGCGCCAACGGCAAATACCCTGAATTCAAGGGCAACGTCGCGACGGTCTATGCGAACCCCTTGTCCAAGGGCGGTAGCGGCAACAGCCATTACAACGGCAACGCCGAGACCTACATGGATGTGGGCGAAGCCATGGGCAAGGCGATGGCCGCGCTGCTGAAGAAGTGATTCGCGCCCTGCTACCGCTGCTCCTTGGCGTCGGTTGCTTCGGCGCTGAACCCACCAACCTTCCCCTCCTCCGACTGGGGGTGAAGGAGGCCATCAAAGCGGATGCCCGCGTTCCCTGCACCGCCCGTTTGTTGACGCCGGCGGGACAGGGTTCCAGCGACCGTTCGGACAGCTCGGCGCAAATCAAGATCCGCGGCGCCTCCTCCCAGGTCTACGAGAAGAAATCCTTCTCCCTGAAACTCACCCAGGAAACCGGCTGGCTCGGCTTGGCCAAGCGCCGCGAATGGGTCCTGAACGCGGCCTTCGTGGATGCGTCGATGATGCGGCACAAGCTTTCCTACGACTTGTTCCGCTCGCTCGGCACGAACGCCGCACCGCGGCACGCGGCGGCCAGCCGCTTCATCGAGGTGGAACTGAACGGCAAGTACCATGGCGTCTACCTCTTGATGCAACCGGTCGACGATCGGTTGGTGGGCTTCCCCGCGACCTTCGCCGCCACGACCGCCCCCGCGCTCATCTATAAAGCCGTCGATCATGCGGCCAACTTCGGACAGCCCGGCCACGGCGGCTTTGAACAACGCGAGCCCGACCCCGAGAAACAAGTCTTCTGGGGACCACTCGATGAGTTGAACCGCTTTGTCAGCCAAGCCACCGACCAGGAATTCTTCGATGGCACCAAGGGCATCGCGACCCGGATCGACGTGGATAACGCCATCGACTTCCACCTGCTCGTGCTGATGACCTCCAACCTCGACGGCATCACCAAGAACTACAATCTCGTCCGGGCCGCCGGCACTACGGCCACCCCGAATCCGAAATTCGCCTTCGTGCCTTGGGATTACGACGGTACCTTCGGCCGAAATTGGGACGGCTCCGTCGTGGATGCCAAGACTTGGCTCTCGAATCGTCTCTTTGACCGGCTGCTCGGAAACCCCATCTATAAAGCCAAGTACGCCCAACGCTGGCGTGAGCTCCGCGGCAAAGCATTCACGACCTCCAACATCGGTCGCATGATGGATGAAAATGCTTCGACCTTGGGCCCGGCCGGCCTCCGGAACGAACGCCGCTGGAAGCAGCTCAACTATGCCGACCCGCAGGCCCTGACCTTGGCGAACGACGTGCGGCAGATGAAGCGCTGGACCGCCAGCCGGCTGGAATGGCTCGACGCCGAACTCGCCCGCCGGACGCGCAGATAACTCCCCAAACACTTCATGATGCGACCCCTCCTCCTCCTTTTTTTCGCCTGTGCCACCGGGGCGACCCTGTCTGCGGCCGCCCCCGCCAAACCGAAAGCCGCCAGCCACCCACCCACCATCGCCGGAACCAACGTCGAAACTTACCGCAAAGTCGGCGCGTCCGAGCTCAAAGTCTGGATCTTCAATCCGGCGACCAAGGTGGATAAGCCCCTGCCGTGCATCGTCTTCTTCTTCGGTGGCGGTTGGACCAGCGGGTCCCCTGCGCAGTTCGAGCCCCAAAGCCGACACCTCGCCAGCCGCGGCATGATCGCCATCGTCGCCGACTACCGCGTCAAGAGCCGTCAAAACGCCCTGCCCGCCGATTGCGTGAGCGACGCGAAAGCCTGCGTGCGCTGGGTCCGAGCCAATGCCGCGCGCCTAGGCATCGACCCGACCCGCATCGCGGTGGGTGGGGGTTCCGCCGGCGGACACCTCGCCGCCGCGGTCGCGACGGTGCCGGGACTTGACGTCGCCACGGACGACAAAGCGGTCTCCTGCCTGCCGAATGCCCTGGTGCTCTTCAACCCAGGCACCGTGATGGCGCCATTCCCCGGCCTGGAACTGAAAGGCTTCGGCGCCGGCCTGGATAAGTCGAAATTCGGCTGCGAGCCGACGGAAATCTCCCCGCTCCATCACGTCAAGAAAGGGCTCCCCCCGACCATCATCTTCCACGGCAAAGCGGACACCACCGTGCCGTATGCCACGGTCGAGAAATTCACCGAAGTCATGAAGTCGGCCGGCAACCGCTGCGAGTTGATCGGCTACGAAGGCCAACCGCATGGGTTCTTCAATAAGAGCAAGTACCAGGAGACCCTCGACGCCACGGATGCGTTTCTCGTCTCCCTCGGCTATCTCCCGAAGAAATAGCATGCGCCTGTTCTCCGCCATCATGCTCCTGGCCTGCGGCGGAGCCATGGCCGGGGAACGCCCCAACGTGGTCATCCTCCTGGCGGATGATGCGGGCTGGGGTGACTACTCCTTCAACGGGAATCGGCAGTTGGCGACTCCGCACATCGACTCGCTCGCTCAAGACGGCGCACACTTCGAACGTTTCTTCGTCCAACCCGTCTGTTCCCCCACCCGCGCCGAGCTCCTCACCGGACGCTATCACCGCCGGCTCGGTGTTACCGGCGTCTCGACCGGCCAGGAACGGATGAATCCGAGCGAAAAAACCTTCGCCGATTCTTTCAAGGCCGCCGGCTACATCACCGGCCTCTTCGGCAAATGGCATAACGGCAGCCAGTGGCCCTACCACCCGATGGCGCGTGGGTTCGACACCTTCTGGGGCTACACTTCCGGCCACTGGGGGGAGTACTTCAACGCCCCACTCGAACACAACGGAGTCATGGTGAAGTCCGAGGGGTACATCGTCGATGCGCTCACCGACAAGGCACTCCAATTCATCGAAAGCAACCAGCGCCGGCCCTTCTTGTGCTTCGTGCCTTTCACGACGCCGCACTCGCCTTTTTCCGTACCGCCGCAGGATTGGGAGCGGTTCAAGGCCAAACCCCTCACGCAAACAGCCGGCGCCAAGGACGAAAACCTGGACGCCACTCGGTGCGTCTACGCCATGCTTGAGAACCAAGACCGCAACGTCGGCCGGATTCTCGCCAAGCTGAAAGCGCTCAACCTGGAAAACGACACCATCGTCATCTATTTCTCCGACAACGGCCCCAACACCGCCCGCTGGAATGGGAACATGAAGGGGAAGAAGGGCTCGACCGACGAAGGCGGCGTGCGCTCGCCCCTCTTCATCCGCTGGCCCGCCAAGATCGCTCGGGGCGCAAAAGTGAATGTCATCGCCGGCGCCATCGACCTCAGCCCCACACTGCACGCCCTGGCTCAAGTGAGCCGCCAAGGCGACCAACCTCTCGATGGGCGCAGCCTGTCTCCGCTCTTATTGAATGACGCCCGGGAAGACTGGCCCGCCCGCACGCTCTTCCAGACGTGGGGCAACCAGGTCAGCGCCCGCACCGCAACGCACCGGCTCGACCACGCGGGCAATCTCTTCGACATGGTCAACGACCCGAACCAGACCACACCGATCCAAGAGCGACAGCCGGAACTCACCCGGCAACTCCGGCAGGCCGCGCAAACATGGCGAACCGAGATGGGCCTGGCCGGCGGCGTTAACAGCAAAGGCCAGGCCAAAGCCCCGAGGGCCCCGACCAACGCCGTCGACCCCCGGCCCATCGCGATTGGTTACCGGGAATTTCCCATCACGATCTTGCCCGCCCGCGACGGCGAACCGATCGGCGAACTCCGTCGGAGCGCCAAAGCGCCCAACTCCTCCTATTTCACGAACTGGACGAAGCCGACGGATGCCGCCGTCTGGAACGTCGAAGTCATGAACGCAGGGACCTATGTCGTGACCTTGGACTATACCTGTCCGTCGGATGATGTCGGCGCCACACTCGAGCTGAAGGTCGGCGCGACCAAAATCACGGGCAAGGTCACCGAGGCTTGGGATCCGCCGCTCTTCACCGAGCAAGACATCGTCCCGCGCACCACGCACGGGGAGTCGTTGTTAAAACC
>DBCN01000055.1:18838-22612 GCA_002293065.1 Opitutia bacterium UBA957 | reverse complement strand
CGCCACCATGATTCCCGGCAAAAGCGTCATGGACCTGCGCCGGATCACCTTGACCCTGCGCTGAGCCATGAAGTTCTGCGCCGCACCGCTCGCCTGCCTCCTCCTCCCCTGGGTCGGCCTGGCCGCCCCGAGCGCCGCCGAACTGGAGTTCTTTGAGTCCAAGATCCGCCCCGTGTTGGTGGCAGAGTGCTACGAGTGCCACGATGCCAAGAAGCAGAAGGCCGAGCTGCGCCTGGACTTCCGCGACGGCCTGCTGAAAGGCGGCGAGAATGGCCCAACCATCGTCCCGGGCAACGCGCCGAAAAGCCTTCTCATACAATCCATCACCCACGCGCATGAAGACCTGCAGATGCCGAAGAAGCGGCCGAAGCTCGACGCCAAGATCATCGCGGACTTCACCGCTTGGGTCAACCAAGGCGCCCCTGACCCACGGACGGCCCCGCCCACGGACTCAATCACGCCGGCTTGGTCCGATCTACTGACGGTCCGCAAGAATTGGTGGAGTTTCCAGCCGATCAGCCGTCCAGCCATTCCGGCCGGCCCAGCCTCCGGTCCCATCGATCGCTTCTTGGACGCGAAGATTATCGAGGCCAAACTGACGCCGGCGGCGAAAGCGGATAAGGCGACCTTGCTCCGCCGGGCGACCTACACGCTTACCGGCTTACCGCCGACGTCCGCCGAAATCACCGCCTTTGAAACCGACACCTCGCCCGAAGCGTACGCCAAGGTGATCGACCGGCTACTGGCTTCGCCGCGGTACGGCGAGCACTTCGCCCGTCACTGGATGGACCTCGTCCGCTATGCCGACTCCCATGGCAGCGAAGGTGATCCCAGCATTCCCCAGTCTTGGCGGTACCGCGACTACCTCATCCGCGCCTTCAACGCCGATGTCCCGTATGACCAGTTCGTCCGCGAGCAAATCGCGGGCGACCTCCTCCCCAAGCCTCGGCTCAATGCCAGCGAACACTTGAACGAATCCGCCCTCGGCACCGGCCACTTCCGCCTTGTCGAGCACGGCTACCAACCGGTCGATACCCTCGATGAACAGGTCCGCAACGTCGACAACCAGATCGATGTCGTCAGCAAGACGTTCTTGGGGCTGACGGTTTCCTGCGCCCGTTGCCACGACCACAAGTTCGACCCGATCAGCCAAGCCGACTTCTACGCTTTCTACGGAATCTTCGCCTCTTCCCGGCCCGGCCAAGTCACTGTGGACTCACCCGAACGGCTTGGCCTGCACCAGGCGAAGCTCGGCGAACTTAAGCAGGAAATCCGCGTCGCCCTCGCCGCCCAGTGGCGCCAACAAGCCCAAGACCTACCCGCCGCGTTGAGCCGCATCCGTTCGCAAAGCAGCGAACGTGGCAAACTCGAGCAACGCGTGGCGGCCCTGGAGCAAACCTTGGCGGGCGACACGTTCCGTCGGCGGCTTAAGGCCGGAAAGGATGCCGGCCCGGTCCCGATTCACTGGTGGACCTTCGAAGAAGATGGCCGCGACCTCATCGGCAAACTCACCGCCCAACCACAAGGCGGTGCCAGCATCCGCGATGGCCGACTCAGCCTCGACGGCAAAGGCGCCTTCGCGGAAACCGCGGCCACCACCGAAAACCTCGCGGCCAAGACCATGGAAGCCTGGGTCCTCCTGCCCACCCTGGCCCAAAGCGGCGGGGGCGTGCTGACGGTGGAGACGATCGGCGGCAAGGTCTTCGACTCCATTGTCTTCGCGGAAAAGCAGCCCCAGCGTTGGATGTCGGGGAGTGATAACGGCATCCGCACGCAAAATGTCGGCGGTGCCGCCGAACAAGCCGGCCCGACCGAGCTGGTTCATATCGCCATCACCTACGGGAACGATGGCCGGACCACGCTCTACCGTAATGGAAAGCCCTATGGGCAAGCCTATGGTCCCGCCAATGCGACCGCTGGCCTCTACACCTTCGCCCCAGGCAAGTCCCACCTGCTCTTTGGGCGTCGCCACACCGGCGGCGGCAACGCCTTCCTGCAAGGCGAAATCGAGGAGGCTCGGCTCTACGACTTCGCCCTCACGGCGGAACAAATCGCGGCCTCATTCCAGACCGGCATCCAGCGCGGAGGTATCGACGCCCTAGCCGCGAGCGAGGATGCGCTGAAGGCCGTCCGCGAGGAAGCGACCCGACTTCGGGCCCGGCTCGGCGAACTGAAGCAGATGGACGGGAAACTCGTCGCTGGGTTCGCCAACGAAACCGACCCGACGCACCCTCTCCACGCGTCGGGCTTCCTGCGGCTTGGCCTGCGTCCGAATGCGCCTAAGGCTGCGCCCACCGAAGCCGCCGATTGGGACCTCGCCAGCGCCACAGCCCCGACTTGGTCACGGCATGGCAATGGAATGGGCGATCGCATCACCCCAGGCGAATTCCGCATCGAGAGCACCGGCCGCGATGTCCTCCGTCAGCTCCTCCCTTCCGGCCTTCACTCCCACCCCCTCTCCACCAAGCACAGCGCGGTCCTCACCTCCCCACGCTTCCTGATCACCACGGACTTCGTCAGCGTGCAGGTCATGGGACGAGGGGCCACTTTACGGCTGATCCCCGACAACTACCCGCTGTCGCCCGGCGGCTCCCGGTTCCCCAAAGCCACCGTCAATGCTGACCGCAGCACCTGGGTCACGCTCGATACGGCCTACCGCAAAGGTTCCCATGGCTACCTCGAGCTCACCCTGCCCGACGACTCCCCCAATCCTGACGGAAAAGCCGGCGAGAGCGGCTGGTTCGGTGTCCGGCAAGTCATCTTCCATGACGCCAAGGCCAACGCACCCAAGGGAGAAGCGGTCATCGTTACCGCTCCCACCTTACGGACCGTGGAGGACGTCGTGGTCGCGCTCGCAACTGCCGCCAAGGCCTGGGGCCGTGATCAGGCCGACGAAGCCCAGGTCGCCCTGCTTGATGCGGCCCTGCGCCATGGCGTGCTCGACGCCGGCTACGCGACCTCACCGGGATTGACCAAACTCGTCGCAGAGTACCGGCGGCTGGAATCCGAACTGACGGCTCCACGACGTGCCCCAGGGCTCTGGGAGGCTCCTGGCTTCAACCAACCCCTCTACGTCCGCGGCGACCATCGCAAGCCCGCCGAACCCATCGCCCGACGCTTCCTCGAAATCCTCGACGTAAAACCCTTCGATACGGCCGGAAGCGGGCGGCTCGAATTGGCCGCGAAAATCGGTGCCGCGGACAACCCGTTGACGGCCCGCGTGATGGTCAACCGGCTCTGGCACCACACCTTTGGACGTGGCCTCGTCGGCACCGTCGATAACTTCGGGCGTCTCGGCGATCAGCCCACCCACCCCGAATTGCTCGATTACCTCGCCCAGCGATTCATCGCGGAACGCTGGTCCATCAAAACCATGCTGCGCACGCTCGTGCTGTCCGACGCCTTCCAGCGCTCCAGCACGCCGGCCGCGGGTGTCGCCGCCCGCGATGGGGCCAACGACCTGCTCTCGCACATGCGTATCCGTCGACTCGAAGGCGAAGCGCTTCGCGACAGCTGCATCGCTTTGGCTGGTCGGCTGGATACGCGCATGTACGGCCCCGGCGACAATGCCTTGGCCCCGCCGCGCGAACAGGTCCGCCGCAGCGTCTACCTCTTCATCCGCCGCAACACGCTCAACCCGCTCATCACGACCTTCGATGGTCCCAAGCCCTTCACCACCATCGGGCGACGAGATAGCACCAACGTACCCGCGCAATCGCTCACGTTGCTGAACGACCCGTTCATCGTCGATACCGCCCGACGCTGGTCCGCGCA